>NZ_JBHUXV010000043.1:0-72848 GCF_042669125.1 Streptomyces sp. NPDC057253
TTTGGCGGGGCGTTTTTGCACGGGGATTTACTGTTGGTTTTGGGCCCCTGGGGGTACACCCCGGTGGGGGTTCGTGCCCCCCGGGCCGCACAATGGGTGGGGGGCCCCCCCAGCGGGGTGGCCCCTCTCCCGGTTCAGCCCAACAGCTCCCGCACCACCGGCACCAGTGCCCGGAATGCCTTGCCCCGGTGGCTGATTGTGTTCTTCTCCTGCGGGGACAGTTCCGCGCAGGTTCTCGTGTCGCCCTCCGGCTGGAGGATCGGGTCGTAGCCGAAGCCGTTCGTGCCCGCGGGGGTGTGGCGCAGGGTGCCTCGGAGTTGGCCCTCGACCACTCGCTCCGTGCCGTCCGGCAGCGCCAGGGCCGCCGCGCAGGCGAAGTGGGCGCCCCGGTGTTCGTCGGCGATGTCCGAGAGCTGGGCCAGCAGGAGGTCGAGGTTGGCGCGGTCGTCTCCGTGCCGGCCCGACCAGCGGGCCGAGAAGATGCCGGGGGCGCCGTTGAGGACGTCCACGCAGAGGCCCGAGTCGTCGGCCACCGCCGGCAGGCCCGTGGCCCGGGCCAGCGCGTGGGCCTTGAGCAGGGCGTTCTCCGCGAAGGTGACGCCGGTTTCCTTGACGTCGGGGATCTCGGGGTACGCGTCCGCGCCGACGAGGTCGAAGGGCAGGCCTGCGTCGGCGAGGATCGCGTGGAGCTCGGTGATTTTCCCGGCGTTGCGGGTGGCGAGGATCAGGCGGGTCATGGCCACCAGTATCCAGTGGGCGTCAGGGGGTGCAGACCTTCGTCAACTCGCCCGCCGCGTCGGTGATCGGGCTGAGGTCCGGGGTCTCGTCGCCGTTCTGGACCGCCGTACGGACGTTCTTCACGGCCGTGTTGAGGTCGTCGACCGCCTTGTTGACGTCGGCGTTGTCGGTCTTGTCGCCGATCTCGTCGAGGTTCTGGTCGATGGAGGCGAGGGCCTCGTCGATCTGCGTCGGGTCGTTGGAGGCGTTCTCCACGGCCTGTTGGAGGTCGGTGACGCTGTCGGCGACGGCCTCGGCGGTCTGGACGCAGTCCAGTGCCTTGCTGACGGCGTCACAGCCGGTGGTCAGTCCGACCGTGAGTGCTGCGGCGGCCACCGCGGCGGCGATGGTGATACGGCGACTTCGGCGGCGTCTGCTCGCGGCCATGGATCTGTTCCTCCTTTGGGCAGGCCTCAGGAGGCCCCCGTTGCTTGGCCGGGCGCCCGTTGTGCACAGCGGGCGCCCGTACTGCTGAAGACGCCGGTTCGGCCGGTGGGGTTGCCCCTGCCGGCCACCCTTCTTGGCGTTCCCTTTACCTTTCGAGGACCGTGTCAAGCGCCTTGCTCTGGAGGGCGGCGAGTTCCGTGCAGCCCAGCACGGCGAGGTCGAGGAGGGAGTTGAGCTCCTCGCGGGCGAAGGGCTCGGCCTCGGCGGTGCCCTGGACCTCGACGAAGCGGCCGTCGCCGGTGCAGACGACGTTCATGTCGGTGTCGGCGCGCACGTCCTCCTCGTAGCGGAGGTCGAGGAGGGGGACTCCGCGGACGATGCCGACGGAGACCGCGCTGACGGTTCCGGTCAGCGGCCGGCGGCCGGCCTTGATCAGCTTCTTGCCCTGGGCCCAGGCGACGGCGTCGGCGAGGGCCACGTAGGCGCCGGTGATGGCGGCCGTGCGGGTGCCGCCGTCGGCCTGGAGGACGTCGCAGTCGAGGACGATGGTGTTCTCGCCGAGCGCCTTGTAGTCGATGACCGCGCGCAGGGAACGGCCGATGAGGCGGCTGATCTCGTGCGTGCGGCCGCCGATCCTGCCGCGGACGGACTCGCGGTCGCCGCGGGTGTTGGTGGCGCGGGGCAGCATGGAGTACTCGGCGGTCACCCAGCCCTCGCCGCTGCCTTTGCGCCAGCGGGGGACGCCTTCGGTGACGGAGGCGGTGCAAAGGACCTTGGTGTCGCCGAAGGAGACGAGGACGGAGCCCTCGGCGTGCTTGCTCCAGCCGCGTTCGATGGTGACCGGGCGGAGTTGTTCGGGGGTGCGGCCGTCGATTCGAGACATGAGCCGAGCCTATCGGCCTCCCGGGTGAACGTTCGGCGTGCTCAGCTCACCCCGCGGCTTGTCACATCATGTCCTCGATCTCCGCGGCGATCGGGTCGGCGTCGGTGCCGATGACGACCTGGATCGCGGTGCCCATCTTGACCACTCCGTGGGCGCCGGCGGCCTTGAGGGCCGCCTCGTCGACGAGGGCCGCGTCGTGGACCTCGGTGCGCAGGCGCGTGATGCAGCCCTCGATCTCGTCGATGTTGTCGATGCCGCCGAGTCCCGCGACGATCTTCTCCGCCTTGGTCGCCATGCCGTTCTCCTCATGCGCAGTTGGCCCAACTTCACGAGCGATTGCACTGTTCGTCCTCAAGGATGACGTCACAACAGCCCAATCGTCCGTGACTGGTCTACACCACCTGACAGGCGGTAGCCAACTCATGAGCCAGCCCCAGAGTGCCGAGACCGAGATCTCTCCCGCGCGTCGCCGCTGGCAGTCGGCGTTCCAGGGGCTGCAGAAGATGGGCCGCTCCCTTCAGTTGCCCATCGCGGTGCTGCCGGCCGCGGGCATCCTCAACCGGCTGGGGCAGCCGGACGTGTTCGGGGACGAGGGGCTGGGCTGGACGGACGTCTCCAAGGTGATGGCGGGGGCGGGCGGGGCGCTGCTCGACGGTCAGTTGGGGCTGCCGCTGCTGTTCTGCGTGGGTGTGGCCATCGGGATGGCGAGGAAGGCGGACGGGTCGACGGCGCTGGCGGCGGTGGCCGGGTTCCTCGTGTATTACACGGTGCTCCGGCAGTTCCCGGAGGACTGTCCGAGCGGGGCGAAGGCGCTGCCGAACATCGGGTGCCAGGCGACGGTCGATCAGACGGTGGTGGCGTTCACGTACCAGAATCCGGGGGTGTTCGGCGGCATCGTGATGGGGTTGCTGACGGCGTTCTTCTGGCAGCGGTACCACCGCACCAAGCTGGTGGACTGGCTGGGCTTCTTCAACGGCCGCCGGCTGGTGCCGATCATCATGGCGTTCGTGGCGATCGTGTTCGCGGCGCTGTGTCTGTGGGTGTGGCCGCCGATCGGTGACGGTCTTGAGAGCTTCAGCGACTGGCTGAAGGGCGCGGGGGCGTGGGGTTCGGGGCTGTTCGGTGTGGCGAACCGGGCGTTGCTGGTGATCGGGCTGCACCAGTTCCTGAACGTGCCCATCTGGTTCCAGTTCGGGACGTACACGAAGCCGGACGGCACCCGAGGTGCACGGCGACATCAACATGTTCCTGGCGGGCGATCCGCACGCCGGGCAGTTCCTCTCCGGGTTCTTCCCGATCATGATGTTCGCGCTGCCGGCGGCGGCGCTGGCGATCACGCACTGTGCGAAGCCGGCGCGGCGCAAGGAGGTCGGCGGTCTGATGCTGTCGGTCGCGCTCACCTCGTTCGTGACCGGGATCACCGAGCCGATCGAGTACTCGTTCCTGTTCGTCGCGCCGCTGCTGTACGCGGTGCACGCGGTGCTGACGGGTGTGTCGATGGCGGTGACGTGGGGGCTCGGGGTGCACGACGGCTTCAGCTTCTCGGCCGGCTTGATCGACTACATCATCAACTGGAATCTCGCGACGAGGCCGTGGGCGATCGTCCCGATCGGGCTGTGTTTCGCGGCCGTCTACTACGTGATCTTCCGTTTCGCGATCACCAGATTTGACCTCACGACCCCGGGCCGGGAGCCGGAGGAGGAGGTCGAGGACGTCACCAAGCTGTAGTCCTCCGGTTGCAGAACTGACGGGTTCCTTATAACGCCCCCATCGTGTACAACAGGTCTACACCACTGAGTGGTGTAGACCACCCGATGGAGGAAGCGTTATGAGCACCGCCACCGCGCCCACGGCGCCACCCGCGAAGAAGTGGGGATCAGGCCTGTTCCAGGGCCTGCAGAAGGTTGGCCGAAGCCTTCAGCTACCGATCGCCGTGCTGCCGGCCGCGGGGCTGCTGCTCCGGCTCGGGCAGGCGGACTCGCAGGAGCGGTTCCACATCCCCGCCGACGTGGCGAAGGTGTTCGCCGGTGCCGGCGGCGCTCTGCTGGACAGCTCCTTCGGTCTGCCGCTGCTGTTCTGCATAGGCGTGGCCATCGGCTTCGCGAAGAAGGCCGACGGCTCGACGGCGCTGGCCGCGGTGGTCGGCTTCCTCACCTACTACGCGGTGATCCACCAGTACCCGATCAAGGACGGCCACGAGGGCGCCACCTACACGGCGACCGGCCTCGGCGGCGGCTTCTGGCAGAAGGGCACCGAGGCCGCCCAGTCCGCCAGCTTCCAGAACCCGGGCGTACTCGGCGGCATCATCCTCGGCCTGCTGACGGCCGTCCTCTGGCAGCGCTACCACCGCAAGAAGCTGGTCGACTGGCTCGGCTTCTTCAACGGCCGCCGGCTCGTCCCGATCATCACGGCCGCCCTCGGCACGGTCCTCGGCGTCCTGGTCGTCCTGGGCTGGGAGCCCATCGGCAACGTCATCACCAACTTCGGCGAGTGGATGACCGGCCTCGGTTCCTTCGGCGCCGCCCTCTTCGGTCTCATCAACCGCGCGCTGATCCCGATCGGCATGCACCAGTTCGTCAACTCGGTGGCGTGGTTCCAGATCGGCGACTTCACCAACTCCGCCGGCACCGCCTTCCACGGCGACCTGCCGCGCTTCTTCGCCGGTGACCCGAGCGCCGGTATGTTCATGACCGGCTTCTTCCCGATCATGATGTTCGGTCTGCCGGCCGCCGCCCTGGCGATCGCGCACTCCGCCCGGCCCGAGCGCCGCAAGGCCGTGCTGGGCATGATGATGTCGATGGCGCTGACCTCGTTCTTCACGGGTGTCACCGAGCCGATCGAGTTCACCTTCATGTTCATCGCGCCGGTCCTCTACGCGATCCACGCGGTGCTCACCGCGGTCTCGATGGCCGTCACCTGGGCGCTGGGCATGCACATGGGCTTCAGCTTCTCGGCCGGCTTCATCGACGTCTTCATCAACTGGGGCATCTCCACCAAGCCCTGGCTGCTGATCCCGGTCGGCCTGGCCTTCGGCGCGATCTACTACGTCGTCTTCCGCTTCGCCATCACCAAGTTCAACCTCCCCACCCCCGGCCGCGAGCCCGAGGAGGAGGTCGAGGACCTCACCAAGGCGTAGGAGCAGCCGTGCCGCATGCCAAGGCCCCCGGAGTCCTGAACCTCTCCGGGGGCCTTCGGCATGTCGTAGGGCTAGATGTCGTACGACTGTCTCGGCGCCGCCAGGGACACCGGGCCGTCGTACACCGCGCGCGCGTCGGCGAGGTTGACCTGGGGGTCGGTCCACGGGGGGATGTGGGTGAGGACCAGGCTGCGGGCGCCGGCCCGGGTCGCGGTCTCACCCGCCTCGCGGCCGTTGAGGTGCAGGTCGGGGATGTTCTCCTTGCCGTGCGTGAAGGCCGCCTCGCACAGGAACAGGTCGGTGTCGCGGGCGAGTTCGGTCAGCGCGGGGCTCACCCCCGTGTCGCCGGAGTACGTCAGGGACTTCCCGCCGTGCTCGACGCGGATGCCGTACGCCTCCACCGGGTGCGCCACGCGCTCGGTGTGGACCGTGAAGGGACCGACCTCGAAGGTGGACGGCTTGACCGTGTGGAAGTCGAAGACCTCGCTCATGGAGGAGGCGGTGGGGGTGTCGGCGTAGGCCGTGGTCAGACGGTGTTCGGTGCCTTCGGGGCCGTAGACCGGGATGGGGTCGCAGCGGCCGCCGTCGTGGCGGTAGTAGCGCGCGACGAAGTACGCGCACATGTCGATGCAGTGGTCGGCGTGCAGATGGCTGAGGAAGATCGCGTCGAGGTCGTAGAGACCGCAGTGGCGCTGCAGCTCGCCAAGGGCACCGTTGCCCATGTCGAGAAGCAGCCGGAAGCCGTCGGCCTCGACGAGGTAGCTCGAGCAGGCCGATTCCGCGGACGGGAACGACCCCGAGCAGCCGACGACGGTGAGCTTCATAAAGCAGAAACCTCCGCGGGCGGGAACTTTTCTGGGATGGGGACGGGGGTCGTGCGGTTTGTCGAGCGTAAGGCGCAAAACCTCCGGTCGCTCCTCCGCCAAGGGCTGTTGTGGGCGAACTCACCTGTGCTGTCACCGGTTCGGCTGGACCGGGGGCGCATGGGGAGTGTGACCGTGCTAACGGCTTGAACAGAGGGCGCGCGGGGCAGATCGCGCGCCGGTACCGTCGTCCTCATGGACACGTCCTGGTGGCTCGCGCTCGCGGCGGTGGTACTTCTCGCGCTGGTCGCCACGCTCGTGGACGGGTGGGGACGGGGGCACCGGCCCCGGGGTCGCGCGGACCGTACGACTCGGCCGGCCGGGCGTACGACGGGGGTGCGGCCGCGGCCCGCCGAGATCTGGTGGGCGGAGGTGCCGTACGAGGACGGGCCGGGAGCCAAGGACCGGCCGTGTCTCGTGCTGGCGGTGCACGGCCGACGGGCCACCGTCGCGAAGATCACCAGCAAGTACCACGACGAACGGCCCGGGGTGATCCCGCTGCCGCCGGGCTCGGTGGGCGACGCGCGGGGGCGCGCGAGCTTCCTGGAGACGGACGAGCTGCGCGAGGTGCGGGTGGGTGACTTCCGCCGGAAGGCCGGTGTGGTGGACCCGGTCCTGTGGGACCAGGTCCGTCACCTGGCGACGTAGCGCTCCGCTGGTGGGGCCGGTTATCTGTCCACGGGCCGGTGGGGGCTGGTCGCGCCCACGCGGCGGAGCCGCGTATTCAACACAGCCCCGCGCCCCTGGGGTGGCTGATCACGCCCAGAGTTGACCATGCAACGTTTCGATGGCTTCCTCCGTCGTGGCCGCCGTGTACACGCCGGTCGACAGGTACTTCCAGCCGCCGTCGGCCACGACGAAGACGATGTCGGCGGGCTCCCCCGCCTTGACCGCCTTGGTGCCGACGCCGATCGCCGCGTGCAGCGCCGCGCCCGTGGAGACGCCCGCGAAGATGCCCTCCTGCTGGAGGAGTTCGCGGGTGCGGGTGACGGCGTCCGCGGAGCCGACGGAGAAGCGGGTGGTCAGCACCGAGGCGTCGTACAGCTCCGGTACGAAGCCCTCGTCCAGGTTCCTGAGCCCGTAGACCAGGTCGTCGTAGCGCGGCTCGGCGGCGACGATCTTCACGTCCGGCTTGTTCTCGCGCAGGTAGCGGCCGACGCCCATCAGGGTGCCGGTGGTGCCGAGGCCCGCGACGAAGTGGGTGACCGAGGGGAGGTCGGCGAGGATCTCCGGGCCGGTGGTCGCGTAGTGGGCGCCCGCGTTGTCCGAGTTGCCGTACTGGTAGAGCATCACCCAGTCGGGGTGCTCGGCGGACAGCTCCTTGGCGACCCGTACGGCGGTGTTGGAGCCGCCCGCGGCGGGCGAGGAGATGATCTCGGCGCCCCACATGGCGAGCAGGTCCCGGCGCTCCTGCGAGGTGTTCTCGGGCATCACGCAGACGATCCGGTAGCCCTTGAGCTTCGCCGCCATCGCCAGCGAGATGCCGGTGTTGCCGGAGGTGGGCTCCAGGATGGTGCAGCCCGGGGTCAGCCGGCCGTCCTTCTCCGCCTGCTCGATCATGTGCAGGGCGGGACGGTCCTTGACCGAGCCGGTGGGGTTGCGGTCCTCCAGCTTGGCCCAGATGCGGACGTCGGCGGACGGCGAGAGCCGCGGCAGGCGCACCAGAGGGGTGTTGCCCACCGCGGCCAGCGGGGAGTCGTAACGCATCGACGATCAGGCCATGCCGCCGGCCACGGCCGGCAGGATCGTGACGTTGTCGCCGTCGCTGAGCTTGGTGTTGATGCCGTCGAGGAAGCGGACGTCCTCGTCGTTCAGGTAGACGTTGACGAAGCGGCGCAGCTCACCGCCGTCCACGATGCGGGCCTGGACGCCCGCGTGCCGGGTCTCGAGGTCGGCGAAGAGCTCGGCGAGGGTGGTCCCGTTGCCCTCCACCGCCTTCTGGCCGTCGGTGTAGGTGCGGAGGATGGTCGGGATGCGGACCTCGATGGCCATGGTGGCGGGCTCCTGTCGGGAAGTGTTCTGGTCGGTGGGCGCACGGCGACGCGCGCCGCGGCTCACGGCCGTACGGCGGCAGGGAACGTCAACAGATGGCGCTGTTCAGCCTGCACAGGTCGACGTGCAGCCGCGCCACGAGCAGGATGCTCGGCGCCTTCTCGCTCACGTCGTTCAGAACCATGGGCTCATCGTATCGATTCCCGGTCCGGGTCCCGGAGTGTGATCTCGCATGCTGGATGAATTCTGACCGAACTGCGAGATCAGTAGGCCGTCACGACCGTGACCTCCTCCTCCGTGACCTCGCCTTCCAGGATCCGGAACGAGCGGAACTGGAAGTCGCCGAGGCCATCGGTGTCCGCGGTGGAGACCAGGACGTAGTGGGCGCCGGGCTCGTTGGCGTAGGAGATGTCGGTCCGGGACGGGTAGGCCTCGGTCGCGGTGTGGGAGTGGTAGACGACCACCGGCTCCTCGTCGCGGTCGTCCATCTCGCGGTAGAGCTTGAGGAGGTCGCCGGAGTCGAACTCGTAGAAGGTCGGGGACATCGCCGCGTTGAGCATCGGGATGAAGCGCTCCGGGCGGTCCGACCCGGCCGGGCCCGCGACGACTCCGCACGCCTCGTCGGGGTGGTCCTTGCGCGCGTGCGCCACGATCTGGTCCACGAGGGCCTGGGTGATGGTCAGCATGGTGGTCAGGATAAGCAGAAGGGCTGCCCGGTACCGAGGAGTGGTACGGGGCAGCCCATATGCCGGACGTCCTAGGCGGCGACCTTCTCGGACTCCTGCTTCTGCCGGTCCGTGATCTCGGGGTTCCGTGCCTTCAGGACCAGCCAGCCGATGCCGAGGGCGACGGCCCACACGGCGAGCACGTACAGGCTGATCCGGGACTCGGAGTCCTTCGCGATCAGACACGTCACGAAGAGCAGGAACACGATGGCGACCCAGGAGCCCACCGCACCCCCCGGCGCCGGGAAGGACGAGGCGGGCAGCCGGCCCGCCTCGACGGCGCGGCGGTACAGGACGTGGCTGACCAGGATCATGAGCCAGGTCCAGATGCCGGCGCCGACGGCCACCGAGGTGACGTAGGAGAACGCCTTCTCCGGGACGACGTAGTTCAGGACCACGCCGATGCCCATGAAGAGCACCGAGACGGTGATGCCCAGCGCGGGGGTCTTGGTGGAGGAGAGCCTGCCGAAGACGGCGGGGGCCTCTCCGCTGTCGGCGAGGTTCCGCAGCATGCGGCCCGTGGAGTACATGCCGGAGTTGCAGGACGACAGGGCCGCGGTGAGGACGACGAAGTTGACGATGCCGGCGCCGGCGGGGATGCCGATCATCGCGAACGCCTTGACGAACGGGCTGACGCCCTCGCTGAACTCGGTCCACTTCACCACGCAGAGGATGACGGTGAGCGCGCCGACGTAGAAGAGGGCGATCCGCCACGGGAGGGTGTTGATCGCCTTGGGGAGCGTCTTCTCGGGGTTCTCGGACTCGCCCGCGGTGACGCCGACCAGCTCGACGGCGAGGTAGGCGAACATGACGCCCTGGAGGGTCATCAGGGACGAGCCGATGCCGTGGGGGAAGAAGCCGTCGAACTCCCACAGGTTGGAGACGGCGGCGGTGTCACCGGCGTTGCTGAAGCCGAAGGTGAGGACGCCGAGGCCGATCACGATCATGCCGATGAGCGCGGTGACCTTGATCATCGACGCCCAGAACTCGATCTCGCCGAACAGCTTCACCGAGATCAGGTTCGCGACGAAGAGGACGACCAGGAAGACCAGGGCCGTCACCCACTGCGGGATGCCGGGGAACCAGTAGTGGATGTAGATCGCGGCGGCCGTCAGCTCGGCCATGCCGGTGACGACCCACATCAGCCAGTACGTCCAGCCGGTGAAGTAGCCGAAGAAGGGGCCGAGGAACTCGCGGGAGTACTCCGCGAAGGAGCCGGAGACCGGCCGGTAGAGCAGCAGTTCGCCGAGGGCCCGCATGATGAAGAAGATGATCACGCCGGCGAGGGCGTACATCAGGATGAGGCTCGGACCCGCCTTGGCGATGTTCGCCCCGGCGTTGAGGAAGAGGCCGACGCCGATGGCGCCGCCGATCGCGATCATCTGGACCTGGCGGCTGCCGAGTCCGCGCTCGTACCCCTCTTCGGGTGCCTTCTCGGACCCGGGGCCCGAGCCTGTGTCGACCTGAGCGGAGGTCATGGTGTGGTGCGCCTTTCTCCATGCCGACCCGGGCCTCTCGTCGGCCTCGGATCGGGTTTCGATCCCCCCGGATTGATGGAGTGAGCGGGCTCGGGCTTCCCCGGGTCCACTGAGCCAGACCGGCGGTTACCGGCGCTGTGGCGCACCCGGCCGAACATAAGGGTGGTGTTCGGCCGGGCGGTCGTGAAGATTTATCACGGCCGCAACAGAGATCACCCGGGCGCGATGTGGCGCAGGGCACAGGGAGAAGCGGACAAAGGGCGCGGGGGTGGAACGAAAGCCGTCAGCGTGGTGACGTGATCGTTATCCGGATTTGAGCGTCCTCTGAGCGAACACAGAACCGTCACATCTCACGGCATAAGGGTCGTCACGAGGGTCTCCTGGAGGCCGCCGAGCCAGAGGTACGCCATCACCATGGGCTTGCGCGGGTCCTCGTCCGGGAGCCGGTAGAGGAGGTCGGTGTCCTCCTCGTCGGTGATGTCGAGGCGGGAGCCGATCGCGAGGCGCAGGTCGTTGAGGGCGCCGAGCCACTGCTTGGACTCGGCGGTCGACAGCTTGAGGACGGCTCCGCCCTCGCCGGCGGAGTGCAGCGCGTCCAGGGTGCGGATCACCGCGAGGGCGCTGTCGCGCTTGCCGGCTCTGAGGTCGTTCTCGGTGTAGCGCCGGAACTCCGCGGAGTACGCCCGCTGCTCCTCGGCCTCCTTGGCCTGCGGGGTGCCCTCGGGGTCGCTGTAGGCGTCCGGGAACAGCCGCTTGAGCACCGGGTCGGTGGGCGGCTCGCTCGGCCCCTCGGCGAAGAGCTCGGCGAGCGGGTCGTCGGGGGCGTCCTCGGCGGGTCCCGGACCGATGAGCTCCAGCAACTGGACTGCCAGCGACCGGATGATGGAGATCTCGACGTCGTCGAGGGCGACGGCCGCGCCGCCACCGGGGATCGGTTCGAAGGTTCCGGGCATCAGGGGGTGTCCTCGGGATCAGGTCGGCCGTGCGGAGCGGTGCTTCTTGAGCGGGTTCGAGCGGAGTCCGGTGCGTGCGGTCGCGAGCCGGCGCGGGCGGCGGCGCGCACGCCGGCCCCCGCGGGGCCGGGGCGGTTCCGGAGGACGCCCACGGCGCGGATCCGCTACTTCCGGTCCTGCTGGAGGGTGGCCCACAGGCCGTAGCCGTGCATCGCCTGCACGTCGCGTTCCATCTCCTCGCGGGTTCCGCTGGAGACCACCGCGCGGCCCTTGTGGTGGACGTCGAGCATCAGCTTGGTGGCCTTGTCCTTCGTGTAGCCGAAGTACGTCTGGAAGACATAGGTCACGTAGCTCATGAGGTTGACCGGGTCGTTGTGGACGATCGTGACCCAGGGGACGTCCGGCTCGGGGACGGCGAAGACCTCTTCCGCCGACTCGGTGCGTTCGATCTCTACGGGAGCGGGTGACGTCACACGGCCCATGCTGCCACGGGCACCACAAATCGTCACACTGACGCGAAGTGGGGTAGCATCCGTTGTTATGAACACAGCGGACCTTGGGCTGCCGGTGGACGTTCCCTCGACGGCGCTCTTCACGGACCAGTACGAGCTCACGATGGTGCAGGCCGCCCTGAAGGCGGGTACCGCCGAACGGCGGAGCGTGTTCGAGGTCTTCACCCGACGGCTGCCGGACGGGCGGCGCTACGGCGTCGTCGCGGGCACCGGCCGGGTGCTCGACGCGGTGGAGAACTTCCGCTTCGACGCGGACGTCCTCGGCTTCCTGCGGGAGCGGAACATCGTGGACGAGGAGACCCTGGACTGGCTCGGCTCCTACCGCTTCAGCGGTGACATCTGGGGCTATCCGGAGGGCGAGGTGTACTTCCCGGGCTCGCCGATCATGCGGGTGGAGGGCTCCTTCGCCGAGTGCGTGCTCCTGGAGACCGTCATCCTGTCGATCCTCAACCACGACTCCGCGATCGCCGCGGCCGCCTCCCGGATGTCCTCCGCCGCGGGCGACCGCCCGCTGATCGAGATGGGCGCGCGCCGCACCCACGAGCTGTCCGCCGTCGCCGCCGCCCGCGCCGCCTACGTCGGCGGCTTCGCCACCACCTCCGACCTCGCCGCCGGCTTCCGCTACGGCATCCCCACGGTCGGCACCTCCGCCCACGCCTTCACCCTCCTGCACGACCAGGAGCGGGACGCCTTCCAGGCCCAGGTGGACTCGCTGGGCCGCAACACCACCCTGCTCGTCGACACCTACGACGTCACCGAGGCCGTCCGTACGGCCGTGGAGGTGGCCGGCCCCGAGCTGGGTGCCGTGCGCATCGACTCCGGCGACCTGCTCCTGGTCGCCCATCGGGTACGGCAGCAGCTGGACGAGCTGGGGGCGAAGGGCACCCGGATCATCGTCACCTCCGACCTCGACGAGTACGCCATCGCCTCGCTGGCCGTGGCCCCGGTGGACGCGTACGGCGTCGGCACCCAGCTGGTGACCGGGTCCGGGCATCCGACCGGGTCGATGGTCTACAAGCTGGTCGCGCGGGCCGAGTCGGACGACCCGAAGGCGCCGCTGATCCCGGTCGCGAAGAAGTCGTCCGGCGGCAAGACCTCCATCGGCGGCCGCAAGTGGGCGGCACGGCGGCTGGACGCGGAGGGGATCGCGGAGGCCGAGGTGGTGGGCACGGGCCCGGTGCCGCCGGCGCTCGCGGACCGGCAGCTGCTGGTGGAGCTGGTCAGGAGCGGCGAGGTGGTGGGCCGGGAGCCGCTGGACGTCGTACGGGACCGGCATGCGACCGCGCGGGCCAACCTGCCGTTGTCGGCGACCCAGTTGTCGCGCGGGGAACCCGTCATTCCGACGGAGTACGTCAACGGGCGCGCGGGTAGCTAGCGGCTGTCGTCCCGAACGCGCCCGGCCATACCCCCTCCCGCCGGGTGCCCGAAGTCTCTAGGCTCGTAAGTTCACTCAACAGTCGAAGGACACCCACCATGCGCCGCGCCCTGATCGTCGTCGACGTGCAGAACGACTTCTGCGAAGGAGGCAGCCTCGCGGTGGCCGGCGGCGCCGACGTGGCCGCCGCCATCACCGAGCTGATCGGGCAGGCGGCGGGCTCCGGCTACCAGCACGTGGTGGCCACCCGGGACCACCACATCGCGCCCGGCGGCCACTTCGCCGACAACCCCGACTTCGTGCACTCCTGGCCCGCGCACTGCGTCGCCGGCACGGAGGGGGTCGGGTTCCACCCCAACTTCGCGCCCGCCGTGGCCTCGGGCGCGATCGACGCCGTGTTCGACAAGGGGGCGTACGCGGCGGCGTACAGCGGGTTCGAGGGCGCCGACGAGAACGGCCTGGCGCTGGCCGACTGGCTGCGGGCGCGGGAGGTCTCCGAGGTGGACGTGGTCGGGATCGCCACGGACCACTGCGTACGGGCCACGGCGCTGGACGCGGCACGGGAGGGCTTCCGCACCCAGGTCCTGCTCGACCTGACCGCAGGCGTCGCCGAGACCACCACCGAGCGCGCGATCGAGGAGATGCGCGAGGCGGGCGTGGAACTCACGGGGAAGCCGGTGGTGTGACACGGGGGCGGCGGGGCCGGGGGTCGGCAGTGGAGGAACCGGGCCCGCACAGCTGGTGAATCGGGGGCGGGACGCCCGCGTACCGGGCCCGGGCTCCGGCTCCGGTGGAACGCCTGCCGCGGCCATGCGACAGGGACCGGTCGTCGGTGGACGTGGCCCCTGCGGCGGTGGGAGCAGACCCGGCCCCCCTCCCCGAACACGTCCTGGAGAGCCGCGGGCGACGGCGGGCCCGCCCTAGCCGTCCGTGTCCCGCCGGCCCGTCTCCGGCCTGGTGTGGAGGACCGCGCGGGCCTGGTCGGCGGCTCGGACGATGCTCTCGGAGACGAAGTCGAGGAAGCGGGCCATGTTCTCCAGGCGGGTGGCGGCCGGGGTGCCCGAGCCGAGGACCCCGACGCCCTGGCGGGCGGTCTCGGCGACCTCGGCGGTGGACCGGGCGCTGGCCATCATCGCCTCGTACATGATGTCGTCGTCCACGACATAGCGCTCACGCCGGCGTTCGTCGCGCTCACGCCGGACCATCCCCTGGCTCTCCAGGAACGCGACCGCCTTGGAGACGGACGCGGGACTGACCGTGAGGCGCCGCACCAGATCGGCCGCGGTGAGGCTGCCCGGGTCGCTGATGGTCAGGCAGGACATCACCCGGGCCATCATCTTGGGCATCCCGGACTGCATGAAGACGGTGGTCAGCGTCTCCTCGTAGGCCCGCACCGCCTCCGCGTCCCGCCCGTGAGCCTGCGGGGCCACCTCCGCTCCCCGGGGCGTGGCCTGCCTGCGCCGGTGGGCGCGGTGCTCGGTGGCACGGTGGGCGAGGTCGGCGCGGTAGGCGGTGGGGCCGCCGTTGCGCATGACCTCGCGGGTCACGGTCGAGGTCGGCCGGTCCAGGCGTCTGGCGATCTCCGCGTAGGCGAGGCCGTCGGCCAGTCCCAGCGCGATCTGCTGACGTTCCTGCTGGGTGAGTCGGCCTCCCGGCATCGCGGTTCTCCTTCGTGGTCCGTGGTGCCGTCAGCATAGCTTTCATTCGCATTCTATTGCAACGACCGACCGCTCTCTCGTTGCATTACTTTCCGGCCCGTTGCAATGAAATCTAGGCTCTGAGCTGCATCTACGGTGATTACTTGCAACTTAGTCGTTGCCAGAATCATGAACGCAACGTAGCTTTTCCGTCATCGGAAACAGCGACGAGCGCAGGAGCCCACGATGCAGAAGTTCGCCACCACCACCCCCGTCAGCACCGTCCTCGACATCCCCGCCGGCCGGATCCAGGTCATCGCCGCCGACCGCGCCGACAGCACGGTCGAGGTGCTGCCCGCCGACGCCGGCAAGAGCCGCGACGTGAAGGCGGCGGAACGGATCGAGGTCTCCTACGAGGACGGCGTCCTGCGGATCGCGGCCCCGGCCGCGAAGAACCAGTACGTCGGCCCCTCCGGCTCCGTCGAGGTGACGGTCCAGCTGCCGGCCGGCTCCCGCGTCGAGGCCAGGGCGGCCGCCGCCGAGTTCCGGGCCGTGGGACGCCTCGGTGACGTGACCGTCGAGGGCGCCTACGGCCCGGTCAAGATCGACGAGGCCGCGAGCGTCCGCCTCACCGCCTCCGACGGCGACATCTCGGTCGGCCGGCTGGGCGGCCCCGCGGAGATCAGCACCCAGCGAGGCGACATCCGGATCGCCGAGGCAGTGCGCGGCACGGCCGTGCTGACCACCCAGCGGGGTGACATCTCGGTCGACGCGGCCCCGGGCGCGTCCGCCTCCCTGGACGCCGGCACCGGCTACGGCCGGATCGAGAACACGCTCAGGAACGCCGACGGCGCCGCGGCCGACCTGCGCATCCGCGCGACCACCAGCCACGGCGACATCACCGCCCGCGGCCTCTGAACACCCTCGCCGCCACCGAAAAAGGAGCACTCCTCATGACCGACCTGGCCATCGCGGCGAACGGGCTGCGCAAGTCCTACGGCGACAAGACCGTCCTCGACGGTGTCGACCTGGCCGTCCCGCAGTGCACGGTCTTCTCCCTGCTCGGCCCGAACGGCGCCGGCAAGACCACCGCCGTCAAGATCCTCTCCACCCTGATCTCCGCCGACCCGGGCACCGGGTCCGTCCACATCGGCGGCCACGACCTGGCCAGGGACCCGCAGGCCGTGCGGGCCGCGATCGGGGTCACCGGGCAGTTCTCCGCCGTGGACGGTCTGATCACCGGCGAGGAGAACATGCTCCTGATGGCCGACCTGCACCACCTCTCCAGGAGCGAGGGACGGCGGGTGGCCGCCGAACTGCTGGAGCGCTTCGACCTCACGGACGCGGCGAAGAAACCCGCCTCCACCTACTCCGGCGGCATGAAGCGCCGCCTCGACATCGCCATGACCCTGGTCGGCGCGCCGCGGATCATCTTCCTCGACGAACCCACCACCGGCCTCGACCCGCGGTCCCGGCACTCCATGTGGCAGATCATCCGCGAGCTGGTCACCGGCGGGGTCACCGTCTTCCTCACCACGCAGTACCTGGACGAGGCCGACCAGCTCGCCGACCGGATCGCGGTGCTGCATGACGGCAGGATCGCCGCCGAGGGCACCGCGGAGGAGCTCAAGCGGCTCGTGCCCGGCGGCCACGTACGGCTGCGCTTCACCGACCCGGAGGCCTACCGGACGGCCGGCTCCGCCCTGCCCGAGGCGACCCCGGACGACGAGAGCCTCACGCTCCAGATCCCCAACGGGGGCAGCCAGCGCGAGCTGCGCGCCCTTCTCGACCTGCTCGACGCGGCCGGGGTCGACGCCGACGAGCTGACCGTGCACACCCCCGACCTCGACGACGTGTTCTTCGCCCTCACCGACAGCAGCGACCAGCCGCACCAGCCGCACCAGCCGCACCAGCCCAAGGAGACCGTCCGATGAGCACCCTCTCCCTCGCCGTCCGCGACTCCTCCACCATGCTGCGGCGCAACCTCCTGCACGCCCGGCGCTACCCCTCCCTCACCCTGAACCTGCTGCTCACGCCGATCATGCTGTTGCTGCTCTTCGTGTACGTCTTCGGCGACACCATGAGCGCGGGCATCGGCGGCGGTGGCGCGGACCGCTCGGAGTACGTGGCGTACCTGGTCCCGGGCCTGCTGCTGATGACCATCGGCTCCACCACCATCGGGACCGCGGTCTCCGTCTCCAACGACATGACCGAGGGCATCATCGCCCGCTTCCGCACGATGGCGATCCACCGCGGTTCGGTGCTCGTCGGGCACGTCGTCGGCAGTGTGCTCCAGTCGGTGATCAGCGTGGTCCTGGTCGGGGCCGTCGGGGTCGCCATCGGCTTCCGCTCGACCGACGCCAGTGCCCTGGAGTGGCTCGCGGCCTTCGGGCTGCTCGTGCTCTTCGCCACCGCGCTCACCTGGCTCGCCGTCGGCATGGGGCTGGTCAGCCCGAACGCCGAGGCCGCGAGCAACAACGCGATGCCGCTGATCTTCCTGCCGCTGATCTCCAGCGCGTTCGTCCCGGTCGACGCGATGCCCGGCTGGTTCCAGCCGATCGCCGAGTACCAGCCCTTCACCCCGGCCATCGAGACCCTGCGCGGACTCCTCCTCGGCACCGAGATCGGCGACAACGGCTGGATCGCCCTCGCCTGGTGCCTCGGGCTGGCGGTGCTCGGCTACCGCTGGTCCACCTCCAAGTTCGACCAGGACCCGCGGTAACTCCCGGGGACGGGGATCCCCCCGAGGGCAGCCGCCCTCGGGGGGATCGTCATGCCGGTGCCGCGGGGCGCCTCAGCATCCTGATCGGGTGCCACAGCTCCTGGGCGAGCTCGGGACCGCCCGAGACAGCGTTGTCAGGGGCGGTACGCCATATGAGGCCGTCCGGGTGGTGCAGTACGGCCGTGATCTCGTCGGGGCTCGGGGGCGCCGCGTTGCCCCGCAGGTAGACCGCGCGCAGGCCCAGGTTGCGCAGCCTGGTCAGGGCGCGCGCCCGGTTCTGGGCGTGGACGAGCACCCGCATGCTGCCGCAGCCGGCGGCGGGCGGTCGGGGCAGGTTCAACGCCACCACCACCGTGCCGTTCGGCAGCTTGCAGAAACCTCCTGCGGCCATGCAGTCACACCCCCGTGTGCGTCGGTGTCAATAAGGAAGCCACAGGACGCACCTAAACACGAGTCGGCGGCAACCCGCCAGGGGTTGCCGCCGATACGCTTCTGAACTGCTACTTTACCTCTTCTTTGCCGAAGGTCCGACCTGGAGCGTGATCGTCGAGCCGTTCAGGGGCTCCTTGACGATCGTGATCCGCGTGTTGGTGTCAGTGATCTTGACGCCCGCGAGCGGGTTGGTCTCGTCGTAGTACGTCGAGCGTCCGTCGTCGAAGACCGGGACACCCGGCTGGGACTTGATCTTCGTCGCGACGTCGGCCTTGTGGAGCGTCATGCCGTCCGTCGGGTACCAGCCGAAGGTGGAGTCGTAGGCCTGGATGCGGTTGCGCATCAGCGTGCCGTCGGACCACTTCAGCGGGGTCGGGTGCGAGTCGATCGGCAGGATCAGGCCCCGGCCCGCGTGCGCGCTGGTGTTGTCGTCCTTCTGGGAGGTGTCCCACTTCCAGATCAACAGGCCGTTCTGGTAGGCGTAGTGCTCCACCCAGTCCGGACGGGTCGTCGAGAAGCCGTAGTTGTAGGGACCGACCTTCAACACCTTGTCGTACGACACGTATTGGCGGTTCTCGGCGATGTAGTACTGCGCGTACTCGTCGGTGAAGGACGCGCCGACCCGGCGGAAGCCCTTCGCCGTCCAGGCCGCGTCCGCGCTCTCCGCGTTGTCCGAGAAGAGGGCCGTGCCGTCCGCGGTCACCGTGATCTCGTCGGCGGCGAAGCCCTTGAGGGACGTACCGCCGTCGGTGGCGTAACGGAAGCGCAGGCTGACCTTGTTGCCCGCGTAGGCGTTCAGCGGGTAGGTCAGCTTCTGGTACGCCGTCACCGAGCCGGTGAGGGCCGGCTTGCCGCTGCCGTCCCGCGGGATCGCGGTGCCGTCGGCCAACGTGCCGTCGATCGGGGTGTAGTTGGCGCCGCCGTCGGTGGAGACCTCGGCGTACAGGTAGTCGTAGTCCTGCTCGATGTCCCACCAGCCGTCGAGGGTGAGGGAGGCGGCCGACTTGCCGGTGAGGTCGACCGTGCGGGTCAGGGTGTTCTCGAGGTCGTCGCCGGTGTCGCTCCACCACTGGGTGGCACCCTGCGCCGGGGCGGTCACCTCGGTGGTGACCGACTTCTTCGGCAGCTGGACCACCAGGGCCTGCGGGTTCTTGGTGTTGTACTCCGCGACGCCCAGCTTGTGGCCGGAGCGCTTGCCGGCCTTGGCCACCTCGTAGTCCAGCCAGCCCAGTTGGAGCTTGTCCCAGGCGTTCATGTCGCCGGGCAGGTCACCGATCGCGTCCTTGCCGGTGCCGAGCCAGGAGCCGGAGGACATCAGCGTCCAGAAGCCGGTGGAGTTCTCGCCGCCGCCGGAGGTGTCGTACTCGTCGGGCAGGCCGAGGTCGTGGCCGTACTCGTGGGCGAAGACGCCCAGACCGCCGTTCTCCGGCTGGATGGTGTAGTCGCCGACCCAGACGCCGGTGTCACCGATCTCGGTGCCGCCGCGCTTGTTGGTGTCGGGACCGGTGACGCCCTTGTCGGTGCCGAAGGCGTACCAGCGGTGCGCCCAGATGGCGTCCGCGCCCTGGGCGCCGCCGCCCGCGGACTCGTCCTCGCCGGCGTGCACGATCTGGAAGTGGTCGATGTAGCCGTCGGGCTCGTTGAAGTCGCCGTCGCCGTCGTAGTCGTAGCGGTCCCACTGGTCGAACTCGGCGAGTTCGGCGGATATCTCGGCGGCCGAGTCGCCGGCGGCCTCGCGCTGGGCGACCCAGGCGTTGACGCCGTCCTGGACCGCGTACCAGGCGCCGGTGGCGGCGTCGTTGGAGCCGTAACGGGCCTCGTTGTAGGGCACCTTGACCCAGTCGGTGACCTCGCCGTCGACCGAGTAGCGGCCCGAGGACTGCTTCTCGTAGTAGGACTTGAGCGTGGCGTTGCCGTCGCCGAAGTACAGGTCCTGGTAGTGGGCCCGGTCGAAGTCGGCCTGCCAGTCGGTGCTGTTGTTCGTCGCGCGGTCCGGCGCCTCGATGCTGTTGTGCAGCGGGCCGGGCGTGCCGCCGTAGCGGGGGTCGACCTGGTCGCCGAACTCGACGAGGATCGTGAAGATCTTGTCGGTCTTCTCGCGGCCGAGCTCGACGTACTTGCTGTCGCCCTTGCGGCTCTTGAGCTGGACGACCTTCGAGCCGTCCTTCTCCTTGACCGTCGCCTGTCCGGCGATGACCTGCTGGAGCGCCTCCTCACGCTGGGCGTCCTGCGTGCGGCTGTACGGGCCGTCGAAGTCGTGCTCCCTGGCCTTGGCAGGCTGCGGGTCCTGCCGGTCCACCGCGGGGGTGCCCGCGGGCTTCTCCGCGGCCTGTGCCACGGCGAACGTCGAGAACGTGGCCGAGGCCGCGGCTATCGCCACGACCGTCGCGGCCGTCCTGAACGTCCAGGATCTGTCCGTCACTTGTACCTCTCCCCTATCAGGCAAGTGACCGGTATTTGACTAAAGGTTGGGGAGAAAAGACAGACCTTGACTTGCACCCGTCAAATGCATTATCGGAAGCGGGCGTTCGCATTGCGGACACATGACCGCAACAGAACAGGCGCGCACAGATGTCCACTTGGTGGACGCCATGACTCCGTGCGCCCCCTGTGCTCCGGCACTGTTGGTTAGGTCACGCTTACCGTTCGTTCCACTCGGGCACACAGGCGATTAGAGTCGATTGGCGGAACGCCCGGATGTCGGCGGAATGCCAGGCCGACACCCCCCGTGGATCCCCAATTCCGAGGACCGATTGCCATGCCTCGTCCGACCGCCGCACAGCTCGCCTACGGTTCGATCACCGTCATCTTCTCGACGCTCGCCATGCTGCTGCTGTCACAGACGAGTTCGACCGTGGGGATCGCGATCATCGCCGTCTCAGCGCTCGCGCTCGGCCTCCTGGTCGCCCTGACGGTTCCGCA
Organism: Streptomyces sp. NPDC057253; assembly: GCF_042669125.1. Classification (NCBI taxonomy): domain Bacteria; kingdom Bacillati; phylum Actinomycetota; class Actinomycetes; order Kitasatosporales; family Streptomycetaceae; genus Streptomyces; species Streptomyces sp. NPDC057253. The sequence continues at coordinate 20,795 of NZ_JBHUXV010000043.1, forward strand.
GCCCAAGTCCCGTGTGGTGGCGCTGCGCAAGCCCGCCCAGCGGACAGCGGAGGAACCCGTGCCGGCCGTGGCCACGGGCTCCAAGACCGCCGCCTGAAGACCGCCTTCACCGAGCCGCGTGGTCCGGATCGCCCGAGTCCTTCGGGCCGAGCCGGACCACGGCCGCGTTGCCGTCGGCGGCGTCTCGCGGTCGGCGTTTCGCGGTCCGCGGTCCGCGCCGGACGCGAGGACCGGCTCGTGATCAGCCGGTGCTGACCACCACCGTCTTCGCCGCCTTGTCGTGCAGGCCCTGCTTGTAGGGCTTGTCGAAGTAGCTCCAGCCGCCCGAGATGGCGGTCCAGATGCAGGCGCAGCAGAAGGCGAACGGGATCCACAGGACCGCGGAGCGGGTCAGCGTGCTCTGCACGGAGGGCGTGGAGCCGTTGTCGAGGTTGGCCACCCGCATCCCGAGCCACTTCTTGCCGAGCGTCTGCCCGGACCGGGTGATCAGGACGGTGTCGTAGGCGATGTAGAGCACCGCCGCGAGCGCCGACTGGGCGAGCGACTTGCCGTACTGCATGTTGTCGCTGCTGACGTCGTACTCGTTCACCCCGAAGCCCCAGGTGAGCAGCCAGACGACGATACCCACCAGGATCATGTCGATGATGCGGGCGAGCGTGCGCCGGCCGCTGGGGGCCAGTGGGGGCATGCCGGCGAGCGGGTCGGTGGGGCCGCTGCCGTACGGGTCACCACCGCCGTAGGGACCTCCGCCGTACGACGGGGGCGGCGGAGTGCTGTACGGCGATCCCGAGCCCTCGGCAGGCGGGGGCTGCTTCCTGAACGGGTCGTCATCCGGCGGCTGCCGGCCGGAGTCGGGGGGCGGTTCACTGCTCATGGCCCGAGTCGACCGCGAACCCCCCGGCTCCGCATCCGGCGAGCGGCCGTCCGGAGTACCGAATCCTGTACGCCGTTCGCGGGACCCGGTCAGCCCGCCACGAACGTATGCGCGGCCTTGTCGTGCCAGCACTGGTGCCACGGCCGGTCGAACAGGCACCACAGGACACCCACGAGACCGATGCCGAGCAGTCCCGGCACGCTGTAGACGAGCCAGCGACGCAGGGCCGCGCCGAAGGCCGGGGGCTCGTGGCCCTCGATGTCCCGCACCTCCAGACCGAGCAGCTTCTTGCCGAGGGTGCGGCCCCACTTGGCGGTGGGCAGCGCCTCGTAGAGGGTGCCGGCGACCAGGAGCACGGCGACCACGACGGCGAGGTACACCGACGTGGTGCCGTCCAGCAGCCAGACCGTCACGGTCTCGCCGGAGAGCTTGGCCGCGTCCACCTTCTCGCTGATGTGGTCGGCGGCCTTGGTGCCGAGGGGGACGGCGGCCACGGCGGTCACGGCGCCGACGACGAGGGTGTCGAGGAGACGGGCGGCCAGGCGCTTGCCCAGGCCCGCGGGGCGCGCTGCGGCCTGGCGGCGGGCGGCCGCCTGGAAGATGTCCTCCACCGGCGGCTTCCAGGGCGCGGGCTGCTCCTCGTCGGGCCCGGCGAGCCGGTGCACCTGCTGGGCCCAGGAGGGCTGACCGCCACCGGAGCCGACGCTCATGGGGGTGGCGGGCGGCAGAGTACCGGCGGGCGGCTGCCCTTGGTGCGGCACGCCCGGAGGGGCCGTCTGCGGGCCGGAGGGGGGCGTGGACTGCTGGGGGCCGGACAGGGCCGTGGCGGCGGAGGCGGCGCCCTGCGCGCCCGCCGCACCGGCGGCCGCGGCCCGCTCGGCGGCGGCCTTGCCGGCCCCGAAGCCGGGGCCGCCCGATGCGCCTGTGCCGGGCGTGCCGGGGCCGCCCTGTGCGGTGGGGCCGGAATACGCCGGTCCGGGCGTGCTTCCGTTCTGCGCCCCGGGACCCCCGCCCTGCTGTGCCGTGCGCGGGGAGAGCGCGCGGAACGTCATGGTGCCGTCATCGGGGGCGGGGGCTCCCGCAGCGGGCCTGCGGAAGACACGCGTGCCGCCGTCCTCGTCCGGCTCGGCGGGCGGGATCGTCGCGGTGCCGTCGGTGCGGTTCGCGTGGCCGTCGGGCTGGGCCGGAGCGCCCCCGCCGGAGGGCTGTCCCGTGGCGGCGATCCTCGGGTCGGCTCCCTGCGGACCGCCCTGCTGCGGTACGCCCTGCCGGGCACCCTGCGCCCCGCCGTGCGCCCCACCTTGCTGAGCGCCCTGCGGCCCGCCCACCGCCCCGTCCTGCTGAGTTCCGCCGTACGCGGCACCCTGCTGAGCCTGCGCGGCGCCTTGCGGGGACCCCCAGGAGACCCTGCGGTCCTGGTCGCCGCCGAAGCCCGCCTGGTGGGCCCGGTCGGCGGCCCACGCGGAGGCGGGCTCGGGGCGGTTGCCGTGCTGGGCGTCGGCGTGGCCCGGTTCGCCCACCGGGTCCTCGTCGAAGAAGTGCGGGCCGGTCTCCTCGACCGGAGCCGGGCCGGAAGCCGAGCCCTGCGGAGGTGCGAGCGGTTCGCCGTCCGCCGGAGCGGGACGGCTGGTGCCCGGCACCCAGGAAGCGCCGTTCCAGTAACGGACATATCCAGGAATGGACGGGTCCGGGTAGTAGCCCTCGCGGGGCCTGTCGTCACCGGGTGCCGGGGTTGGGGCGCTCATGTCCGTCGTCCCGTATCTGCTCGGGGGTCAATAGAGGGGGGTCCACATCTATCAGACCGGCGCAGGACCCACCGCCAGTCCCACCGGACCCACCCCTTTTGCGCACGACCCGGCACCGCCCGTGGTACCACCGCCCGCGGTACCGCCGGAAAAAAGTTCGCCGAACCCGCGTAATGATCCCGGCCCCCGCCCCCTCTCCCTCGTACGGGCCCACCACAGGACCCGCTCCGGAGCCGAGAGAGGAACGAACGACATGCACCACACCGTGGTTGAGCGCGAACTGGAGCTCAGACTGATCCTGTCGCCCGAGCGCAGCATCCCGGTCCCGGCCCGGCTGAGCTACCGCAGCGACGACCCCTTCGCCGTCCACGTCACCTTCCACGTCGGCTCGGACCACCCCGTGCACTGGACCTTCGCCCGCGAACTCCTGGTGGAGGGGGTGTTCCGCCCGTGCGGGCACGGGGACGTGCGGGTGTGGCCGACGAAGAGCGACGGCCGCGGCCTGGTGCTGATGGCGCTGAGCTCCCCCGACGGCGACGCCCTCCTGGAGGCCCCGGCCGCGCAGGTCTCGGCCTGGCTGGAGCGCACGCTGAGGGTGGTCCCGCCGGGCTCCGAGGCGGAGCAGCTCGGCATCGACGACGGTCTCGCCGAGCTGCTGACCCCTACCCCGGCCGACGACATGTGGCTGTGCGACCCGTGGCCGGGCGACGAGTCGGCGGACGGGGAGTGAGGCTTGGCGCGCACGCTCAGAACAGCTTGCCGGGGTTCAGGATCCCCAGCGGGTCGAAGACGCCCTTCACGGCCCGCTGCATCTCCACCCCCACCGGGCCGATCTCGCGGGCGAGCCACTCCTTCTTCAGTACGCCCACCCCGTGCTCCCCGGTGATGGTGCCGCCGAGCTCCAGGCCGAGGGCCATGATCTCGTCGAAGGACTCACGGGCCCGCCGGGACTCGTCGGGGTCACCGGCGTCGAAGCAGACCGTGGGGTGGGTGTTGCCGTCCCCCGCGTGGGCGACGACACCGATGGTGAGCTGGTATTTCTCGGCGATCCGCTCGGTCCCTTCGAGCATCTCGCCGAGCCGGGAGCGCGGCACGCACACGTCGTCGATCATCGTGGTGCCCTTGACGGCTTCGAGGGCGGTGAGGGACAGCCTGCGGGCCTGGAGCAGGAGTTCGGACTCGGCGAAGTCGTCGGCCGGGACGACCTGGGTGGCGCCCGCGGCCTCGCACAGCGCGCCCACGGCGGCGAGGTCGGCCGCCGGGTCCGTGGTGTCGAAGGCGGCCAGCAGCAGGGCTTCCGTGGTCTCCGGGAGCCCCATGTGCGCGAGGTCGTTGACGGCCTTGACCGTCGTACGGTCCATCAGTTCGAGGAGGGACGGCACGTGCCCGCCCTCCATGATCCGGCACACCGCGTCGCAGGCGGCGGCGCCGGAGGCGAACTCCGCGGCCAGCACCAGCTGCTCGGGCGGCTGCGGCTTGAGCGCCAGGGTCGCCTGGACGACGATCCCGAGCGAGCCCTCGGAGCCGACGAAGAGGCGGGTCAGGTCGTATCCGGCGACCCCCTTCGCGGTACGGCGGCCCGTGGACATGAGCCGCCCGTCGGCGAGGACGACGTCGAGGCCGAGGACGTACTCCGCCGTCACGCCGTACTTCACGCAGCACAGTCCCCCGGAGGCGGTGCCGATGTTGCCGCCGATCGTGCACATCTCCCAGCTGGAGGGGTCCGGCGGGTAGTAGAGGCCGAGTTCGTTGACCGCGCGGGAGAGGGTCGCGTTGACGACCCCCGGTTCGACGACGGCGATGCGGTCGACCGGGTTGATCTCCAGGATCCGGTCCATCTTCGTCAGGGAGAGCACGATGCAGCCGTCGGAGGCGTTGGCCCCGCCCGACAAGCCCGTGCGGGCACCCTGCGGGACGACCGGGACGCGCAGTTCGGTGGCGATGCGCATGACGTGCTGGACCTGCTCGACCGTGCGCGGCAGCACGACCACGGCCGGGGCGCCGGCCGGGCAGAAGCTCGCCATGTCATTGGCGTAGGAGGCCGTGACGTCCGGGTCGACGAGGACGGTCTCGGCGGGCAGACCACTCAGCAGACGGTCGACGAGGTTGCCGGTGACCTCGTCGAGGGGCGCTTCGATACGGCTCATGATCACAGCGTCGCACCGGGGGCCATCGGTGTGAACCCCGTCTGCGGCAGCTGCCGCGTGCCGGGGGGCGGTCGTCGTACTGACGCACAGTGAGCGCCATGGAGAACAGCGCCATGGAGAACCCGGCGACGGAGAAACCGGTCACGGAGAAACCGCTCACGGAGGACGGCGGGGAGGAGACACGGCGGGGGACGCGGCGGGCCCGGTCGCAGCTGCGGTACGTGATCGCCGCGGTCGCCGGCTGCGCGGTGCTCGGTACGACGCTGATGCTGCTGCCGCCCTCGGGGGGCCCGGCGTCCCACGCTCCCGCTCCGGCCCCCGGCGCCCAGGCGCTGACGGCGGTCGCCGGCGGGGTGCCGGCCGCGCTGCCCGACCTGGCGGTGCTGATCCGTGAGCGGGAGAGCCTGCTGCGCCGGCAGCCGCGGGACGCCGGGTCGTGGGCGGTGCTCGGGACGGCGTACGCCGAACAGGGGCGCCGGACGGCCGACACGGCGTTCTATCCGAAGGCCGAGGACGCGCTGCGGACCTCCCTGAAGGTGCGGCGCACCGCGGAGGCCCTCGCCGGTCTGGGCGCCCTCGCGAACACCCGCCGGGACTTCCGGGCGGCCCTGGCCTGGGGCGAGGAGGCCCGGCAGCTGGAGCCGAAGCGGTGGACGACGTATCCGGTGCTGATCGACGCGTACACGGGTCTCGGTGACTACAAGGCGGTCGGCAGGACGCTGGAGCTGCTGCTGGAGCTGCGGTCGGGACCGGCGGTCATGGCCAGGGCGGCGGCCGTGTACCGGGACCGGGGCCGGCGCGAGGACGCGGCGGCCGCCCTGTCCGACGCGGCGGCCACGGCCCGGACACCGGCCGAGCGGGCCGCGTACCTGGAGCGGGGCGGGCAGCTGGCCTTCGAGCGCGGCGACCGCGAGGAGGCGCTGCGGCACTTCCAGGAGGCCCTCCGCGTCGACCCCGACCAACGGGCCGCGCAGGCCGGGCGGGGCCGGGCGCTGGCGGCGCTGGGCCGTCGGACGCGGGCCGTGCAGGCGTACCGGGCGGCTCTCGCGAAGCAGCCGCTGCCGCAGTACGCCCTGGAACTGGGCGAGTTGTACGAGTCCATGGGGCTGTGGGACGCGGCCCGGGCGCAGTACGACCTGCTGCGGGCGGCGGTGCGGAGGGCGGCGGGCGGCGGGGCCGACGAGGAGCTGGTGCTGGGGCGGTTCGAGGCGGACCACGGTGAACCGGCCTCTGCCGTACGGCGGTTGCGGGCCGAGTGGGTGCGGCAGCCGGGGATCGAGGTGGCGGACGCGCTGGGGTGGGCGCTGCACCGGGCGGGCGAGAACGAGGAGGCGGTGCGGTACGCCCGGATCGCGACGGACAGGGTGCACGGGGGCGGGGTGCGCAGCGCGCCGTACATGTACCACCTGGGCATGATCGAGGGGGAGTTGGGACAGCCTTCGCCCGCGCGCCGGCACCTCCAGGAGGCGCTGCGGATCAACCCCTGGTTCTCACCCCTGTGGGCGCCGTCGGCGGAGCAGGCGCTGGCGGCGTTGGGGGACGTGCCGGAGGAGGGCCTGCCGGAGATGGACGCGGAAGGAGTCACACCGCGGCCGTACCGGTGACCGTCGCGTGTCAGACCGCGGCCGTACCGATGAGGGCGTTCCTCGTCACCAGGGCCGCCAGTTCCTCCTCGCCCAGTCCTTCCGTGCCGTCCGGCCTGCGGGGCAGCACCAGGTAGCGGGTTTCCGCACTGGAGTCCCACACCGTGATGTCCACGGACGCGGGCAGGGAGAGGCCGAACTCCCGCAGGACCTCGCGGGGTTCGCGCACCACCCGGGAGCGGTAGGCCTCGGACTTGTACCAGCTGGGGGACGGGCCGAGCAGGCGGAGCGGGTAGCAGGAGCAGAGGGTGCAGACGACGACGTTGTGACGGGACTCGGTGTTCTCGACCACCCGCAGGCGCTGGAACGAGCCCTCCATGTAGCCGAGTTCACGGACGGCGGCCGTGCCGTCCGCGAGCAGCCGGGCCCGGTAGGCGTCGTCGGTCCAGGCGCGGGCCACGACCCGGGCGCCGTTGGCCGGGGAGGACTCCGCGAGGAACGCGTCGATCGCCTCGTCCAGGCGCTCGCCGGTGATCAGCCCCTTCTCCTCCAGGAGGGTCTCAAGCCGCCGTACCCGCCGGGCGATCGTGGCGTCGGTGTGGTGGTCACCGCTCGTCATCGGGGTCCTCCTCCAGATAGCTCTCCCACAGGTCCAGTACGACGTGGTGGTCGCCCTCGCCCCACAGGTCGCGGGCCTCGAAGCGGACCGCGTAGATCTGCTCGACGGGTGCGTCGCCGCGCCCCTGTGCGCTGACGTCGGCCAGTTCGTCCGGGCCCTCCGGCTCGACGACCACGCCCCGCTTGCCGCGCGCGTACCTCGGCAGGCGGGTGTGGTGCGGCGGGTCGTGGCGGTAGGTGCGGACCCTGGTGCCGGGCGGGAAGCGGTCCGGGGCCGCCGGGTGCGCGTCAGTCATCGAGCTCACCCGGCCCGATCACGCCCTTGCGTTCCAGCAGCGCGCAGATCGCGGTGAACCAGCGCTCGTAGTACGAGGCCGCCAGGTACTCGCCCGGCGGCATCGACTCGATCGCGTCCCGGAACTCGTTGGTGTTGAAGGCCCCTTGCGCGCGCAGGGTGTTGTAGAGCCCGACGACCCGGGCCTCCCAGTCCGCGTGGAAGGGCTCGGTGTCGTCGGTGGTGTCGATCGCGCCGAATCCCTGCGTGCCGCCCACGTCGTTGATCCTGGCCATGGGGCCAGCCTACGAGCAACGAGCAGGCGGCAGACGTACGGCTAGAGGTTTCCGCGCTTCTCCTGCTCCCGCTCGATGGCCTCGAACAGGGCCTTGAAGTTGCCCTTGCCGAAGCCCATCGAGCCGTGCCGCTCGATGAGTTCGAAGAACACGGTCGGCTTGTCCTGGACCGGCTTGGTGAAGATCTGCAGCAGATAGCCGTCCTCGTCGCGGTCGGCGAGGATCTTCAGCTCGCGGAGCGTGTCGACGGGGACGCGGGTGTCGCCGACCCACTCGCCCAGGGTGTCGTAGTAGGAGTCGGGGGTGTCGAGGAACTGGACTCCGGCCGCGCGCATGGTCCGTACGGTCTGCACGATGTCGTTGGTGTTCAGCGCGATGTGCTGGACGCCGGCGCCGCCGTAGAACTCCAGGTACTCGTCGATCTGGGACTTCTTCTTGGCGATGGCGGGCTCGTTGATCGGGAACTTCACCTTGAGGGTGCCGTCGGCCACGACCTTCGACATCAGGGCGCTGTACTCGGTGGCGATGTCGTCGCCCACGAACTCCTTCATGTTCGTGAAGCCCATGACCTTGTTGTAGAAGCCGACCCACTCGTTCATCCGGCCGAGCTCGACATTGCCGACGCAGTGGTCGATGGCCTGGAAGGTGCGGTGGGCGGGCGGCTCGACGATCGGGGCGGCCGCGGCGAAGCCCGGGAGGTAGGGGCCGTCGTAGCCGGTGCGCTCGACCAGGGTGTGGCGGGTCTCGCCGTAGGTGGCGATCGCGGCGAGGACGACCGTGCCGTGCTCGTCCTTCAGCTCGTACGGCTCGGCCACCGGGCGGGCGCCGTGTTCGAGGGCGTAGTCGTAGGCGCGGCGGGCGTCCGGGACCTCGATCGCGAGGTCGATCACGCCGTCGCCGTGCTCGGCCACGTGCTGGGCGAGGAAGTGGCCCCAGGGGGTGGCGGGCTTGATGACGGAGGTGAACACGAAACGGGCGGAGCCGTTCTCGAGGACGTACGACGCGGTCTCGCGGCTGCCGTTCTCCGGTCCGGAGTACGCGACGAGCCGCATGCCGAAGGCGGTCGAGTAGTAGTGCGCCGCCTGCTTGGCGTTGCCGACGGCGAAGACGACCGCGTCCATTCCCTTGACCGGGAAGGGATCGGCCTGCCGGGCGGTGTCGGGAGTGTGGTGTGTGGTCTGCGTCATGCGGGAAGCCTGGCCCCACTCTGCAAGGTGCGCAATAGTTCGCGTCATCGCTGAACAATGTGTTCAGTCGTACGGCCGTGTCGGCGGCCTTTCTGTACAGGATGACCATCGGATGGGGAGGCCCTCGTGGGGATCGACGAGCTGGACGGACGGATCATCGTGCTCCTCGCGCGCGAGCCGCGGATCGGGGTGCTGGAGATGTCCCGGCGACTGGGGGTGGCCCGGGGGACCGCGCAGGCCCGGCTGGACCGGCTTCAGTCGAGCGGAGTCATCCGCGGATTCGGTCCGCAGGTCGATCCGGCGGCGCTCGGCTACCCGGTGACCGCGTTCGCCACGCTCCAGATCCGGCAGGGGCAGGGCGCCGACGTACGGGCGCACCTGGCGACCGTGCCCGAGGTGCTGGAGCTGCACACCACCACCGGCAGCGGGGACATGCTGTGCCGGCTGGTGGCCCGCTCCAACGCGGATCTCCAGCGGGTGATCGACCGGGTCGTCGGTTTCGACGGGATCGTCCGGGCCTCCACGGCGATCGTCATGGAGAACCCCGTTCCGCTGCGGATCATCCCGCTGGTGGAGCAGGCGGCGGAGGACTCGGTCCGGGCCTGACCGCGACGGCGGCGGCTCGATGCGCCGGGTGCGTCGGGTGCGTCGGGTTCCAAAGAAGCCCTTGCAAAGAAGTCCATGCAAAAAAGGTGTTGCAAAGAGCTCTTTGCATAGCTACCTTTGTACGCATGCCGGAAGAGCCGAAGACACGGAAACTGGACGCCCGTTCACTGCGCGGGCTGGCCCATCCCCTGCGGATGGAGCTGCTGAACGCGTTGCGCCGCCGCGGTCCCGCCACCGCGTCGATGCTCGCCGAGCGACTGGGCGAGTCCAGCGGCGCGACCAGCTACCACCTGCGCCAGCTCGCCGAGCACGGCTTCATCACGGACGCCCCGGAGCACGGCAAGGGGCGCGAGCGGTGGTGGAAGGCCGTGGACCAGGGACTGACCTTCGAAGCCACCGAGTTCGAGGGCGCGGGACCTGAAGTGCTCGGCATGGCCGAGATCTATCTGCACGAGGTCGCGGCCTCACACGCCCGCGAGCTGTCCGGCTGGCTCGGCACCTGGGACCGCTGGTCCTCCGAGTGGGCCCAGAGCTCCGACATGAGCGACATGACGCTCCAGCTCACCCCCGAGCTGGCCGCCGAGCTCATCGGCAGGATGCACGCCCTGATCAACGACTACCGCGGCCGGGTCACCGACGAGGACCCCGGCGCGGAGCAAGTACGCGTCCACACGCACCTGTTCCCGACCGAGACGAGCTGAGGGGTCCCGCCATGCACTACGACACCTACCTGTCCCAGCACCACACCCGCGCCGCCGACCTCCGCGCCGAGGCCGACGCCTACCGGCTCGCGGCCCAGGCCAGGCAGCCGTACGCCATCCGGACCCGCCTCGGCTGGACCCTCGTGGAGGTCGGACTCCGGCTGGCCGCTCCGAGGCCGGTCCTGGCGCACTAGAGCAGCGGGGCACTAGAACAGCGGCGCACTGGAGCACGGGCGCACCGGAGCATCGGCGCCTAGCAGGCGGGGACGGACCCCTTGCCGCTCTCCAGCGCCGTCAGCGCGCTCACCGCCCCCTTCAGGGAGGTCACCGGGATCAGGCGCAGCCCCTTCGGCAGCTCCCCCTTGGCGTCGGCGCACTCCGCCTTCGGGACCAGGAACACCGTCGCCCCGTCCCGCTTCGCGGCCTGCGTCTTCAGCGCCACGCCACCCACCGCGCCGACCGTGCCGTCCGCGTCGATCGTGCCGGTCCCGGCGATGGTCCGGCCCCCGGTCAGTTCACCCCCGGACCCGTCGCCGTCGAGCTTGTCGATGATCCCCAGCGTGAACAGCAGGCCCGCGCTCGGCCCGCCGACGTCCGCGAGCGTCAGCGTGACCTTGACCTTCTTGTCGCTCAGCTTCAGGTAGTTCAGCGCCGCCTCGGTCGCCGCGTCCTGGGACTGGCGCATCTGCTCGGTGTTGTGCTGCTCGATCTCCTTGACGCTCTGCCCGCTCGGATAGACGGCGTCACGGGGCATGACGGCACGGTCCTTGCGGAACCAGCTGTCGAAGACGTCCCCGAGCGATACGTGGGTGTCGGGGCCGGTCGCCTCGATGGTCGTCATCCGCAGCTGTCCGCTCGTCGGACGCACCTGCGCGCCGGAGATGGTGATCACCGGTGTGCCCTGGTTGTCGCCGAGGACGTTCGCCGTCAGGCCGGGCTGCGCGAGCGAGAACGGCAGCGGCGCGAAGAGGGCCGTGGCGACCAGCGCCACGACGGGCAGGGCACAGACGGCGACGGCCTGGGGGCGCGTGAGGCGTGAGAGCACGGGATCAATCTAACGCGGCGGTCACTTCCGGCCACGAGCCGGTCAGCCCCTGCACAGATCCCGCCTCACGGGCCGGTCAGCCCTTGCACGGATCCCGCCCCGCGAGCCGGTCCACCCTGCACAGATCCCGCCCCACGAGCCGGGTCAGTCCCCGTACGGATCCCTCCCGCGAGGCGCGCCCCCTGCCTCATGGGCCGGTCAGCTCCCGTACAGATCCCGCCTCGCGCGCGTGAAGCGGCGTAGGGCGTCGGGAAGCGGCTCGACGCCGATGCCCGGGGTCCGCGGCACCGGCAGGTGGCCGTCCTCCAGGACGAACGGCTCCGTGAGGTCCTCGGCGAAGTAGCGGGCGGAGGCGGAGGTGTCGCCGGGGAGGGTGAAGCCGGGCAGGGCGGCGAGGGCGAGGTTCGGGGCGCGGCCGATGCCCGTCTCCAGCATGCCGCCGCACCACACCGGTACGCCGTGCGCGCGGGCCACGTCGTGGATGCGGCGGGCCTCCAGATAGCCGCCCACGCGCGCGGGCTTCACATTGACCACCCGGCAGGCCTCCATCGCGATCGCGGAGGCGGTGTCGCGGGCGTTGTGCAGGGACTCGTCGAGACAGACGGGGGTCGACAGCCGCTCCTGGAGCCGTGCGTGGCCGTAGAGGTTGTTCTCCTCCAGCGGCTCCTCGATCAGCAGCAGCCCGAACTCGTCCAGCCGCCGCAGGTGTTCCGCGTCGGCGAGCGTGTACGCCGTGTTGGCGTCGACCTGGAGGGGCAGCCCGGCGCCGAAGCGCTCGCGCACGGCCCGTACCGGCTCGAGGTCCCAGCCGGGCTCGATCTTCAGCTTGATCCGCACGTACCCCTCGTCGAGATACCCCTCGACGGCCTCCAGGAGCTCCGGCACGGACTCCTTGATCCCCACCGACACCCCCGCCGGCACCCGGTCGCGGACCGCGCCCAGATACACCGCCAGCGGCATGCCGTACGAGCGCAGCTCCGCGTCCAGGACCGCCGTCTCCAGGGCCGCCTTCGCCAGCTCGTGGCCCTTGATCCTCGCCATGGCCGACCCCACCGCGGCCGCCGTGAGCTCCGGCAGCGCCGCCACCCGCGGCACCAGGAAGTCCCGCAGCACGAGCTCCGCGCCGGCCACGAACTCCGAGCAGTACAGCGGCCGCGGATCGGCGGCGAACTCCGACCAGCCCTCGGCGGTGTCGGTGACGACACGGAGCAGGAAGGTGTCCTTGGTCGTCATCGTGCCGAAGGAGGTCCGGAACGGGCTGACCAGCGGGATCTCCACATGGACGACCTCGACGCGTTCGAGCTTCATTCCGTGTCCTCCCGGGTGAGTGTGTACCAACCGTCGCGGGACATCCCGGTAGCCAGGAACCCCTGTCCGAAAGCCTCCGTGAACACCTCGCGCACGGCCCGCCGCCAGCGCAGCGCGAGCACCGGGTCGGCGGCCCGCAGCTTGACCACGTCGTCCGGGACCCGGCACCAGATCCGCCGGCCGGCGAGGTCGCGCCGGGCGAGGGTGGCGCCGTCGGGGCCGCGGTGCGTGGCGGGCGCGGCCTCGCGATCACCGCTGCCGTCCGACAGATGGGACCGATCACCGCCGTCGTACGACAGATCGGACCGACCACCGTCGTCGTACGGCCGCCTCGGCGCCGCCAGTTCCCACGTCACCGTCAGCCGGTCGCTCTCGTCGCCGCTGTTCACGCCGTCCGTCATGGGGCCGTAGAAGTCGACGAGGTACTCGGTGGCCGTCGCGCCCAGCTTGACGAGGTTGAAGCGGGCGTTGCGGGCGACCAGCGGGTCGAAGGTCCAGCGCATGGTGCGGGCGCCGAGACCGAGCGCCCACGCCCGCTGGGCCTCCTTCACCAGTTGCCCGCGCCCCGGCTCCGCGGCGGCGACCAGCGAGTACGCCTCCTTGGCGGCGGGCGCCCCGAACACGGCGACGGCGGCCCCGGTCAGCCGGTCCCCCTCGTGCGCGGCGTGCACCGCGCCGCCCGAGTGGACCAGGCTGTGCAGCACCTCGGCCGGATAGGGCGGGGCCGTGCGCGGGGTCCGCCACACCTCGCCGAAGTACGCGCTGACGGCGTCGAGGCCGGCGACGTCGTGGACGGTACGGATGCTCACTGCGGTCATGAGCCGAGTGTCGGGGCCGACCGGACACACGGGGTTGTGCGGTCGTACAACAGATGCGTACGTTCGTTTGAAGATCGGCCAAAGACTGGCCAAAGCATCTGCTGGGGGCACCCATGGACGCCTGCACCCTCGGCGACCTCCTCGACGTCGTCGGCGGCACCTCGCTGCGCCTGCACGCCGCCCCCGCCGGGCTCGGCACCCCGGTCACGGAGGTCCTCCTGCACGACGCCGAGGCCCCGCTCCCCCGGGCGCCGGGCGCGCTGCTGCTGGCGGTCGGGACGCGGGCGGCGGCGGCCGGGCCGCTGGTGCGGGCCGCCGCGGCGGCCGGGATGACCGGTCTGGTGGTGCGCGGCCCCGACGGCCCGGCGGCCGAGGCGCAGGCGTACGGAGTGGCGCTGCTGTCGGTCCCCGAGGACACCGCCTGGCACCAGGCGCACCTGCTGCTCGCCTCGGCGATCGGCGCCCGCCCGGTACCGTCGGCGGGCGGCCACGGCGACCTGTTCGCGCTGGCCGACGCCATCGCGGCGGCGACCGGCGGGGCCACCGCGGTCGAGGACCCCCGCCGGCGGATCCTCGCCTACTCCACGGTCCCCGGGCAGCCGGTCGACGAGGACCGCCGCCAGGGCATCCTGGGCCTCCAGGTGCCGACCGGCCGGGGCAACGCCGAGCAGTACCGGACGCTGTTCGCGGCCGACGCGCCGGTCCGGCTGCCCGCGCTCCGGGAGGGCGCCCTGCCCCGCCTCGCGGTGGCCGTGCGGGCCGGCGGGGAGACCCTGGGCTCGGTGTGGGTCGTGGACGACGGCACCCTCGCGGCGGACGCGGCTCAGACGCTCGTCCAGGGAGCGTCGACGGCTGCGCTGTTGCTGCTACGGGCGCGTGCGGCCCAGGAACTGGCCCGGCACCGGGCCGGCGATCTGCTGCGCCGGGTGCTGGACGGGACGGCGGACGCGGCCGAGTCGGCGGCTCGGCTGGGCGTCGAGGGGCCGCTGCGGGTGGCCGCGTTCGCGCTGGATGCGGCCGGCCTCCCGGACGCCGAGCAGACCGGGCTGCGGCTGCTGGACGTCGTACGGCTGCACTGCGAGGCCCGTTACGGGCGGCACGCGTGTGTGCTGGTCGACGGGGTGGTGTACGCGGTGCTGCCGGCGGTCGGGGCGGACGCCGGGGGCCGGCACCGGCGGCTGGCGGAGCACATCGTGGCGGGAGCCGGGCAGGCGCTGAGGGTGCCGGTGCGGGCGGGGCTGGGCGCGGTGGTGGCGGGGCTCGGGGAGGCGGCGGGCTCGCGGGCGGACGCCGACGTGGTGCTGCGGCTGCTGGGCCCTTCGCTGCCGGTGGCCACGGTCGACGAGGTCCGGCCCCGGGTCACCCTGTTGCGCCTCGCCGAAGTGCTCGGTGAGCGACGGGAGTTGAGCGCGGGTTCGTGGCGGAGGGTGCTGGCCCACGACGAGAAGCACGGCACCGACCACGCACGCACGCTGGTGTGCTGGTTCGACGCGGGGTGCGACATGGCGGGGGCGGCGAAACTGCTCGCCGTCCATCCCAACACGTGCCGCTACCGCTTGAGACAGGTACGCCAACTCACCGGAATCGACCTGGACGACCCGGACGAACGCCTGGTGCTGTGGTTGCAGTTGAGGGTGCTGGCTGGGTTGGGGCCGATGCGCGGCTGATGGGGGCGGGGGGATCGGGGGCGGGGCCGATGGGGCCGGGGGCTGACGGAGGCCAGGAAGGCAGGGGTATCGGACGTCCGCGGTCGCCGGCGCAGAGCCTCGGCCGACGCCGTGCCCTCGCCGACGCCCCCGCTGACGCCCCCGCTGACGCCAACGCAGTGCCCCCCTGACGTCAGCGCAGTGCCTCCGCGACCTCGCGGGCCGCGTCCACCACCCGGGGTCCCACTCGCTCCGGTACCGCGTCGGCCAGCATCACGACGCCCACGCTGCCCTCGACGCCGGTGACCCCCAGCAGGGGCGCGGCCGCACCGCTCGCCCCCGCCTCCAGTTCGCCGTGCGTCAGCATGTACCCCGGCTCCCCGAAGCCCTGCTGCCGGGCGGCGAGGATCGCCCGGCCCGCGGCACCGCGGTCCAGGGGATGCCGGAAACCGGCGCGGTAGGCCACGTGATAGTCCGTCCAGGTCGGCTCCACGACGGCCACGGCGAGCGCCTCCGCACCGTCGACCAGCGTGAGATGCGCCGTCGCCCCGATGTCCTCGGCCAGCGACCGCAGCGCCGGCAGCGCGGCCTCCCGTACCAGCGGATGCACCTGGCGCCCCAGCCGCAGCACCCCGAGCCCGACCCGGGCACGACCGCCCAGATCCCGCCGTACGAGGGCGTGCTGCTCCAGCGTGGCCAACAACCGGTACACCACGGTCCGGTTCACGCCCAGTTTGTTGGAAAGCTCGGTGACGGTGAGCCCGTGGTCCGTGTCGGCCAGGAGCTTGAGGACGCGCAGTCCCCGGTCAAGCGTCTGAGAGGTCTCCGCGGTCACGACGCCCACTCCTCCAAGTGGTGAGGTCGGCAGCCCCCTCGCGGCGGTGCGTCACCAGGTCCCGTCGGTGACGCGCTTCAGAGGCCGCCGATCGGCCGGCGGCCCGGTCTGTTCCGGGCCGCGTCGCTTCACGGCTGCGCTCCGCGGCGGCGCTGCCACGGGGCGTGTGCGTAGCGGGACAGTAGCGAAGCGGGTTCGCTCAGCGGAAGCCTCCGTCCAGAATCCGGGCAGCAGCCGGTACGAACCAGTCTGTTTGTCCTGAAATGCTCGCCCGTGGGGACAGGTGCCCCGCTCACCGCATCCGGGTGGCCCACTCCTGCACCTTGGCGATCCGCTGCCGCAGCTGCCCCGCCGTCGCCTCCGCGCTCGGCGGCCCCCCGCACACCCGCCGCAGCTCGGTGTGGATCACGCCGTGCGGCTTGCCACTCTGGTGGACGTAGGCGCTGACCATGGTGTTGAGCTGCTTGCGCAGCTCCATCATCTCCTTGTGCGAGACGACGGGCCGCCGCTCGGCGGGCAGCTCCAGGAGGTCGGCCTCGCTGTCCGGCTTCTTGCGGCTGTGCGCGATCTGCCGGGCCTGCCGCTTCTGGAGCAGCAGCTGCACCTGGTCGGGTTCGAGGAGGCCCGGGATCCCGAGGTAGTCCTGCTCCTCCTCGCTCCCCGGGTGCGCCTGCATACCGAACTCGGCGCCGTCGTAGAGGACGCGGTCGAAGACGGCCTCGGACTCCAGCGCCTCGAAGGAGAACTGCTCCTGCTCGCCGGTGTCCTCGTCCTGCTCCTTGTTCGCCTCCTCCATCTCCTTCTCGGACTCGGCGTACGGGTCCTCCTCGCCCTCCTTCTTCGGCTTGTCGAGGGCGTGGTCCCGCTCCACCTCCATCTCGTTGGCGAAGGTGAGGAGGTCGGGGACGGTCGGGAGGAACACGGAGGCGGTCTCGCCGCGCCGCCGGGACCGTACGAAACGGCCGACGGCCTGGGCGAAGAAGAGCGGCGTGGAGATGGTCGTGGCGTACACCCCCACCGCCAGCCGGGGGACGTCGACGCCCTCGGACACCATGCGTACGGCGACCATCCACCGGTCGTTGCTCGCGCTGAAGTCGTCGATGCGCTTGGAGGCACCGGCGTCGTCGGAGAGGACGAGCGTGGCCTTCGTGCCCGTGATCTCCCGGATCAGCTTGGCGTAGGCGCGGGCGGAGTCCTGGTCGGAGGCGATGACGAGCGCGCCCGCGTCCGGGATGGCCTTCCTGACCTCGGTGAGGCGCTGGTCGGCGGCGCGCAGCACGCTCGGCATCCACTCACCGCGCGGGTCGAGCGCCGTACGCCAGGCCTGACTGATCGCGTCCTTGGTCATGGGCTCGCCGAGCCGGGCGGCGATCTCGTCACCGGCCTTGGTCCGCCAGCGCATCTGCCCGCTGTAGGAGAGGAAGATGACGGGCCGCACGACGTGGTCGGCGAGCGCGTTGCCGTAGCCGTAGGTGTAGTCGGCGGCGGACCGCCGGATGCCGTCGTTCCCCTCCTCGTACGTCACGAAGGGGATGGGATTGGTGTCGGACCGGAAGGGCGTACCGGTGAGCGCGAGCCTTCGGGTGGCCGGCTCGAAGGCCTCCAGGCAGGCCTCGCCCCAGGACTTGGAGTCACCGGCGTGGTGGATCTCGTCGAGGATGACGAGGGTCTTGCGCTGCTCGACGCGGTTGCGGTGCAGCATGGGCCGTACGCCCACACCCGCGTAGGTGACCGCGACGCCGTGGTAGTCCTTGCCGAGCGGCCCCGCGCTGTACTCGGGGTCCAGCTTGATCCCTATCCGCGCCGCCGCCTCGGCCCACTGCTTCTTCAGGTGCTCGGTCGGCGCGACGACGGTCACCTGCTGCACGACGTGGTGGTGCAGCAGCCAGGAGGCGAGGGTGAGGGCGAAGGTCGTCTTGCCTGCACCGGGAGTCGCGACGGCCAGGAAGTCACGCGGCTGCTCCTGGACGTACTTCTCCATCGCCCCTTGCTGCCAGGCACGCAGCTTGTTGGCGGTACCCCAGGGGGCGCGGCCGGGGAAGGCCGGAGAAAGGTGATGGGAGGAGGCGGCGGTGGTAGTCACGGTCTCCGTCGGGGTCGAGCGGCTGGGCGGTGTCTTCTACGGCGGTGTACGACGACCGGGTCACCTTACCGGCGGCCCCCGCGTGTCAACGCGCGAACGGGGCCGGGGCGGGTGGGGGTGGGACGGAGGTCACATCACCGCTCGGACAGGTCCCGCAGAGCCTCGGAGATGGCCTTGACCTCGTCCACACCACCGGTTCGCCACCGCGATGACCAGCCGCTCGGCCGCGTCGATGTCCGCCCGCAACTGGACGTCGTACATCGCCAGGAAGACGACACAGGACACCGTTCCCGTCGAGTTGCTACCACTCACGAACGTGGCGTCCGCAACCGCGTAGTCACCCACGCCCCCACCAGCGCCACCCCCGCCATCGGCAGGAACACCGCGGCGAAGGCGCCGGGATGCCCGGTGCCGGACGCGCCCGTCACCGTATGACTCACCGCACCCCCGCCCATCGCCGCGAAGGCCGCCCCGCCCGCGGCCAGCAGCAGGGCGTTCGAGAGGCCGTCGGAGATCTGGAGGGCCGCGGAGTTGCTGCCGGCCTCCTCGGGGGCGGAGAGGTGGAGCAGCAGAACGCTGGTCGAGGAGATCACCAGCCCCATCCCAAAACAGCCGAAGGCCCACGCGACGGCGACCGTCCAGACCGGCACGGAGTGGATCAGCACACTCGGCGCGGTGGCGATCGCGGCGGCCACGAGCACCATCCCCGCGGTCATCAGCCGTTCCCGGTACGGCTCCACCCGCGCCCGGGCCTGCACCCACGACCCCAGCGCCCAGGTCCCCCCGCCGGCCGCCAGCGAGAACCCGGCGAGCGTCGGCGACAGCCCTCGCTGGGTGACCAGCATCAACGGCACGAAGGACTCGGCGGAGACGAAGGCCCCCGCGGCGACCCCGCGCAGCAGCACGACGGAGGGCAGCCCGCGCGCCGCCCGGTACGTGCCGCGGGGCAGCAGCCCGAGCACGGCCGGCACGAGCAGCGCGGCGCCGACGAGACCGGGGAGCAGGGAGAGGGGCCGCAGATCCTGGGCGGCGTACTGGAGGAGCCCGGCGCCGAGGGAGATCCCGAGGGCTAGCCGGATGCGGCGCCGGTCGACGCCGCCGGGGGCCTTGCCGGCCACCGGTCCCGCAGCCCGTCGCCGTATCTGCGGAAGGGCGAGGGCCAGCGGGAAGACGACCAGCACCGGGATGCCGACGAACACCCAGCGCCAGCCGAGCTGCTCGGTCACCGCGCCGGCCGCGAGCGGCCCCACGACGGACGGCACGACCCACCCCGCCGCGAACGCCGCCATGATCGCGGGCCGCAACCGCTCGGGATAGGCCCGCCCGACGACGACGTACAGCGCGACGATGACCAGCCCGCCCCCGAACCCCTGCACGGCCCGCCCGAGAATGAACAACCACATCGCCCCGGCGGTCCCGGACAGCAACAACCCGGCCCCGAACCCGGCGATCCCCGCGGTCAGGGCCCCGACCGGCCCCCGCCGATCGGCCCACTGCCCGCTGACGACCATCCCGAAGAGGCTGGTCGTGAAGTACCCGGAGAACCCGAACGCGTACAGCCCGACCCCGTCCAACTCCCGCGCCGCAACAGGCATGGCGGTCCCGACAGCGGTCGCCTCAAAGGCAACCAGCACGACGACGGACACGATCCCGACGCTGAGCGCCCGATAGGAGGCCCCCAGCACCCCCTCCGCACTCTCACAACCGAACGAAACTCCAGCATCATCGTCGACACCGACACCACGCGGTTCCAGGGCTGCCATGCGGGCCAGCGTAAGGCCCACACCCCGACTTGACCCCTGTCAAAAGCCCAGGTAGCCCTGAGACGTTGGTCGTACGACCACCCCGCCCCGGCCCCCCTTCATGAACGGCGTATGGCAGTCCCGTTGCAGCCCCCACGCTCCCCTTGAGTACACCCGCACCCCCGCCATACGGTCATCTCACCGAGCTCGACAGGGAGCCTCCACTCCCACCGACCCGGCCGTGTGCTCGCAACGGACCACACGACCAAGCCCGGTGACGGCCGTGTGCCCGAGTGGTTTAGGGGCTCGCCTGCAAAGCGAGTTACGTGGGTTCGATTCCCGCCACGGCCTCAAGCGCCTGACCAGGCAGAACGAAAGGGCGGCACCCTTCCATGGGTGTCGCCCTTTCGGTAGTCCGTCTCAGTTCCCGTCTCAATTGCCATACTCAGCGACTCTGCTACCGCCGCGCCATACCTCACGCGGGCACCGCTCAGGCGAGCTCAGCAACCTCGGCCGTGCACGGACGACGGTCGAACCAGCCCGAAGCCAGGGGGCAGCTTTGGGCTCTCCGCCACATGGATGCCGGATGACCTCGTAAGCCATTCCTGGCCCACGGGCCCCACCATTCATTCCTGCCGCGAGAGCCACGATTGGACGTCATCTTGCCTACCCCAACAAATTCAGGCATCATACCCATTCCCGACCGAGAAACGGAGGGGTGAGACGTGTACCATTCCAGCCTAAGGCGCTTATTCATCTGGGCTGCAGCAGGACTGTGCACTATTGCACTAATAATCTACTCGCCATTCCTGTTGCGCTGGATAGCACCATCTGGAATGGATTGGGCTCAACTCAGCGAGATGAGTCAAACTTATGCGGCGATCTCTGTCCCTTTATCCGCGATTGCACTACTGGGGGCGATCGCGTCCCTGGGTTACCAAGCACGACAAGCACATATCAGCCACATCGAAGCCAGCCGGGCGACACAGCAAGGTCTTCTATTGCGGGCCTTCGACGACCCGTCCCTTCTTGTCTGTTGGGGCCCCCACCCACACCCCATAACACAGGAGCGATGGCGCCAGTTTGTCTACGTGAATATGATTCTGAGTTTTTGGTACACGGAACACCGACTTCGCAGCAGTAACGAAATCTTACCGCTGCTCGCAATCCGACTGTTCCGAGGAGATATTGGACGCGAGTACTGGGCCACTTGGGGCGCCAGCTGGAAGGACATAGGGGCGACCGGGGGCCGAAAGGGGAAGAGCTTTCTGGAGATCATGGATCGAGCTTTCCAAGAGGCCGAGGCCGAAGGGCCACCCTTGCCATCTTCACAGTTCTTTTGTGTTGATGCAGCAGACCCTGAGTAGGAGCGATCAATGCAGCCATGGGTAAGGTCATCATTCTGCGGCGGGGGAGCGGATGCATGCGTTGAGGTGCGGTGGATAGGTTCTAGCGTTTACGTGCGAGACTCAAAGCACGCCCCTGGTGACTCAGAAAACACAAAAATGCGTCTCACGACAAGGGCTTGGCTCCATTTTATCGTTGACCTCTCAAGTGGTGAACCAGTTCCGACTTAGGAATAGCCTGAATCTTCTAAAGCATGCTACACAGGCCCGCAAGGCAGCTATCCCCCACTGTAGAAAGAGGGGGGATAAAGAGAGCGGCAGCTTCGAGCTGCCGCTCTCAGTTCATCATCAGACAGAGGAACTACCTGGCAGTCCGTCGCCGGTATCGTCCGCCCGCTTCGTCTCGGTCTTCCAAATCAGACCGTCTACCTGCCTCGCGACATCAGCCCGCACGGCGTCCACCATGTGCTGATACCGGGCAGCCATGGCAGTGGTCGACCATCCCATGAGCCCCATGACGGCCCGCTCGGGGACACCGAGGATCAACAGGACCGTCGCGGCCGTGTGGCGTGCGTCGTGCAGACGCCCGTCCCGCACTTTCGCCTCTGCCAGAAGAGCCTTCCACTCGGACCAATCCCGGCGGTGGGACGGGCTACGGCCGTGCTCGTCCGGGAATACCAGGCCGTTCTCGACCCATCGCTTTCCGGCCGCCTGCCGCTCCTCTTCCTGCGCCTTGAGGTGGGCGCGGAGTAGGTCAACGAGCTGTTCGGGGAGACCTACGGCGCGGCGGCCGGCGCGCGATTTGGTGGTGGCCAACTCCGGGTTCGTGCGACGCCTCTGCGGGCAGTATCCGGCCGCCTTGCGCCCGCAGGGGTCCACGCACCCGTGGGCGTACTGCGGCCGGTGCCGACTACGCCGGACCACAAGGAACCCACCGTCAAGGTCCACGTCCTCCCACCTCAGACCGAGCACCTCCCCCTGCCGCAGTCCGAGGGCGAGGGCGACGGCCCAGCGAGCGGAGTTGCGGTGCTGGTCAGCGGCCTTGAGCAACCGCTGTACCTCTTGGACGCTGTAGGGCTCCACCTCGTATTCCCCCGTCTTCGGCGCCTTGGCCAACTGAACGGGGTTCTTGCCGAGATGACCGCGCCGAACGGCCTCATTGAGGGCAGTGCGCAGGGTACGGTGCGCCTGGTGAGCGGTAGCGGGCTTGCTGCCGTTGGCCTGCATCTTCGCGTAGAAAGCCTCGATGTGCTCGGGCTTGAGCCTGTCGAGACGGTGAGCCCCCAAACCGGGAATCAGGTGTTTCCGCACGGCGACGCCGTACCCGACCATCGTGTTGTCGTTGACGGCGAGGGGCGCGACGTTCTCAATCCAGTGCGTCAGCCACGCCTTGACTGTCCACGCCTTGCCGGGCTTCTTCACGGTCTTGGCGTCCCGCTGCTTCTCCAACTCGCGTACAGCGGCGGTCACTTCGGCGCGGGTCTTGCGTTCGACATGGCGCCGATCCGGCGTGCCGTCGTCGCGGATGCCGACGGTGACGCGGCCGTGCCATTTGCCGTCCTTGCTGAAGTAGATCGAGCTGCGGCCGTTGGGCTGTCGGGTTCGCTTCTTCTTGTCCTCTGCCACAGGCAGGCTCCTGTTTCTTGCGTGTCGGGATGGGAACCGGGGCGGCGGGCTGTCCTGTCCGGGAGTGCCGCCGCCCCGGGCGTCGTTAAGCGGCGCGTTGGGCGGCGCGGAGGCGGGCGACGTATACGGCCAGCGCGTCGGCGGGGACGCGACGGAGGCGGCCGACGGGTACGGACTCCAGCTCTCCGGAGCGGATGAGCGCGTAGCACGTGGTCCGGCCGATGCGGAGTCGACGGGCGGCCTCTTCGACCTTGAGGAGGACGAGAGTCGGGTCTTCGGTCGGGGCGAGGGGAAGGGTGGTGGGTTCGTCCACGGCTCACTCCTGTGAGGCTGAGTTCATGGGCAAGTGCCGCCGCACAAACCGCAAAATCCGCAGAAACCCGATGGAGGGCCGTTGACCTGCGGTGATGCGGCGTACGGGTGGTGACGGGCGACGCTCCGCAGAAACCCGCGATATTCCGCAAAAATCAGGGGCGGACGACAGCCGGTCCCGTGGGCGGGGTGGTGCTCGGTTTTTTGCGGAATATCACGGGATTGTGCGACGAGCCCCCGTCCGGGGTCGGCATGGGGCCCGTCGCAGGTCAGCGGGGGTGCCCGGTGTTTTCTGCGATTTTGCGATTTGTGCGAGGGGGTTGTGTGCGCGGACGGGATTCACCGGCCTCCGTGGCGCAATGACGGATGGGCCTGTAGGCGAGGTGCCGGGGGACGTCCGCGCTTGCCGGTGCGCTCCGGCTGGTAGGACCGTAGGTATCCGTGGTCTTCCAGCAATGCGAGGGCCGGTTCCAGGTCGGCGACGGTGGGAACCTCGCTGCGAGACAGGCCGCTGAAGACGTCCCGTCGGCTGACGTCCTCCCATCCGTTGTCTCGCAGCGCTTCCAGGACGCTGCGGGCGCGGGACAGGACCGGATCGGCGCCCATGACGTCGAACACGGCGAGTGCATGGGCGGTGTAATAGTCCCCCAACTCGATGGCCGCGTTCATGGTGTCGGCGGTGACGGGGTGGGCGTAGCCGTTGCCGCCGTGTGCGGCGAGGTGCAGCAGCGCGGCCATGCGGGCGGTCGCCCCGGCAAGCTTTCCGGCCCAGTTGGAGATGTGGCCCAGCTTGCCCCCGCGTGCCTTGAGCTGCGGTTCGATGCGCTTCTGATAGGCGATCAGGCCCGCGTCCGCCTCGGGGGTGAGCTGGATGACGGCCGGGTCGGTCCACTCCGCCAGCGACAGCGTCAGATCAATGACCCGGGCGCTGTAGGTGGCGGACGTCTCTTCCGGCACCGGGTCGGTGATGATCTCTCGGTCACCGACCGTGGACACCGGCAGGGAGTACAGGAAGCGGGCCAGCAGGCCGCGTCCCTCGAATCCCTTCACCTTGCCGATGTCCTTGAGGACGTCTGGCTGTACGGCGAGGCCGATGGTCAGGGCGGGGGCGTCGATGTACTCGCGGCGGGTCTGCCGGTTGACCCTCAGCCGGTCCCCGGCATGCCCCTTGAGGAAGACTTCCATGTTGGGGGCGCCGGAGTAGCGGCCGGCGATGATGTCGAAGATGCCGCCCTCAGCGCTCATCACCGACAGCCGCCCGCCCTGTTCGGCCATGAGGGAGGTGACCGTCTCGGGTGTCGAGTCATCGGCCAGCAGCACCGGTTCGGCCGGGACCGTGAGCGTGTCGGCGGTCTGAGCGAGGCCCACGGCGGTGGCCACCATGTCGTCGCGCTTGTCGCCGTCGGCGGACGCGGCCTTGGCGGCGGCCCTGTCGGCCGCTTCCTTGGCCAGGCGGGCGGTCAGCTCCGCTTCCACGATGACCGGCTTCATCGCGGTCTTGAGCTGCTTCTCCGCCTCATACAGGGGGTTGGTCAGCAGGGCGAAGACGGCTGACTTGCGGTTGGCGGGCGGGAGCGCGACCACGGTGTAGAGGTTGGTGGGCTCGCGCCAGTTGCCGCGCACGTGGACCACGGACCGGCCGCCGGCCGCCGTGGCCAGCACGGCCAGCGCGATCGATCCGGCTAGGTCCACCGGGGTCTGCGTCTCCTCAGCTACGGCGGTCACGAACTCCCCCAGCCAGGCGGGCAGGACGTGGGCGGGAAAAGGCGGGCGCTCGCGGCGGCCGGTGAGGGGAATGGGGTCCTCCCACACCTCCGGCGCCGCGTCCTCGCCGGGCGGGTCTTCCAGGGTGGGCAGTCCGGCCCACAGGTCGGGGCTGTCCACAGGCTGTGGAGTCATGAGGCCGTCCTCCCTTCGGCGGTGATGGTGTGGGGGCAGATGCCGACGATGACGCGGGCGGTCAGCCGGGCAACGGCGGCGCGGCCCCGGGCGCGTTCGTGCTGCCCGCAGGCACAGAGCCAGTCGGCGACGGGGATGCCCTCCAACTGGAGGTGGAGTCCCGGGGCGATGCCGGTGACGGTGACCGTGTGCGGGTCAGAGCCAACAGCAGAAAGGACGCCCTTGCGGGCGGCGCCCTTCGGTTCGCCCACGGTCGGCCGTAGCGTGCCCTGTGCGGCGCCCTGAGGGCCGTTCGTGGAGTTTCGGGATGCTTTTTCATGCCGCGCGCTCCACAGCCGCCTCAAGGCCATTGGCGACCGCGCGGCGCGCGTACGCCTCGGGGACGCCGACGGAGACGGCGGCGGTCACGATCTCCTCGCCGATCGCGGCGAGGCCGCACGGCCCCGGGCACGCGGTGTGCTGTGCCGCGAGGAACCGGGCGACGCCGAACGCCTGTGAGCCTGCGCCGGATTCGGTGCGCGCGCGTACGAGGGCGAGGCCGCGTTCCAGTCCGGCGCGGACATAGGCGCCGGTGTGACGGCACCCTGTGGCAACCTCTCGCGACCACGGGGCGCGGACGGGGAGAGAAGAGGCCACCCCGCGCGGGGCGGGGGTGGTGTCTTCCTTCACCACCAGGGCGCGCACGGCGGCCG
This sequence comes from Streptomyces sp. NPDC057253, assembly GCF_042669125.1. Lineage (NCBI taxonomy): Bacteria > Bacillati > Actinomycetota > Actinomycetes > Kitasatosporales > Streptomycetaceae > Streptomyces > Streptomyces sp. NPDC057253. Next base: position 46,178 of record NZ_JBHUXV010000043.1, read on the forward strand.
TCAGAGGCGCCATGCGGCCGGTTCCGGGACCGAGCCAACGGGCGTACTGTGCTAGCGACTTGACGTCCACACCGGGCCGGACCGCGTTCGCCGACGGCATGGCACCCAGGTAGAGCCAGTGTTCGCCGCGCGTGGTCGGCACGATGCGGGTGGCGGGCAGGGTGGCGCGGGCCCAGTCGACGGCCGCCGCGTTGTCCAGGTCGACGACGGTCAGCCCGGCCCCTCCGGGGTGGTAGGCGATCGCCACCGCCTCACGCCACACGGTCGCCCACGTGGGCGAGGTGATCACGTGCGGGTCGGTGGTGGCGGCGGCCCATGCGTGGCACGGTGCGGGGCACCGGCAGGGACCGGCCGCCTTCATGTGGGGCCGTCCGCCGCATGCGTTGTCCTTGCAGGTGCGGCAGTTGCCGAACGGGACCTTGCCGCGTCGCAGGGGCAGGACCGGGACGCCGGCCGCCGCGAGGGCGAGGGCGACGTGCAGGGGTTCGGTGGTCGCGCTCATGCCGCCGCCCCCAGCGTCGCCGTGGTGGTGAGGTAGGCGCGGCCGATGAACTCCGTGTAGGCGGGCGGGATCGCCTCGGTCAGTTCCTCGCGGACGTCGGTCCACGTGATGCCCATGGCGGTCTGGAGTTCAGGGATGGTGGGCTTGCCGCCGCCGTTGCCGTACGCGGCGACATAGGGGCCGTCGTAGAAGCGGCCGTGCCGGTAGCCACGTACGCGGCCACGGTGCGGGACGTGCGCCGGCCGTGCGGCCGTCCATCCGCCCAACTCGAAGTTGCGGTGCCGGATCACTCCAAGCCCGAACATTTCGCCGCACAGCGTCAGATCCTTGCGAATCTTCGCGCGGCCGTTGGGCTGTTCCATCACGTACGGCAGACCGGTCGCGTCCAAGAGATCTCGGGTGGGCGCCACGAGGTCGACATGGGAGCGGCCCCATCCTTGCGAGGCGTTGGTGCCCACGGTGAGCGCGCATCCGTGCTGGCACGGCGGGGAGGCGTGAACGAACGCGTACCGCCGGATCTCGCCCGACTCGATCAGGGCGGCGAGGTAGGTGAGCGCGTCGCCGTGGTGGTAGGGGAAGGGGTAGTTGGGGCGGTCGGCGATGTCGCAGCCGTCGACCGCGAACCCGCTCCTGTGGTAGCCCACGGCGGCACCACCAGCACACGAGAAAAGATCCAGCAGACGCGGCCGGGACTCTCGCCCCGAACGGGTGGCAAGGGCCATGAGGCCCTCGCCGAAAGCGCGCGGTTGGGTCATGCTGTAGGTCTCCTGTTCTGCTACGTCGGGATACGGAGACCGTGGGCGGCGGGCTGTCCTGTCCGGGAGTGCCGCCGCCCACGGGCAGAGCTAGAAGGGCGGTTCGTTGCTGTAGCCGCCGGGCCCCCACGGGTCTCGGCCGCTGTCACGGCGACGCAGCCACCGGGGCCGGCGCGGCAGGGGAAGCAGGACCCAGCGCCGGGTCTCGTTCCAGCAGCCGCAGGGCTCCCAGTTGGTACCGGCGTACTCGCCGGTGTGGTCGCCGTAGTCGTACGTGAACCCGCTCTCGCCCTTGCAGTCGGCGCAGTTGGGGTTGGGGGTGTCGGTCAGGATCAGGGCCCGGGGCCAGTAGGCGACCTGGATGCGCAGTCGGGGCATGAACGGTTCTCCTGTCAGCCGTTGAAGTGGTTGCGCTTGAACACGGCCTTGCGGATGTGGAAGGTGTTGCCGCTCTTGGCCTCGCTGGGCTTGAAGATCTGCACGGCGACGTATCCGCCGAAGATGACGGCGGCGAGGGTGATGAGCTGTGTGATCAGCGCCGTCAGGGCGGTGATGAACGTGGTGAGCAGGAGCAGGCCGCCGCACACGGCGAGGAACCCGACGCCCTCGAGGGCGACGTTGACGGCCGCCCGGGAGACGAGCGGCTTGGCGGCGAGGGGTTCGGGCTGCGCCGAGTTGATGGCGTAGCCGGTGACGACGCGGCCGTCCGGCAGAAGGATGCTCGCCACGGACGGGATCGCGCCCGGCTGCACGGGAACGAGCGGGGTGGTGTGCGTGGGGGCGATCGGGGTGGGGGTGTGGACCTCCACGGCCGCCGTGGTGTGCCCCGCCGGACGGTCGTACGCGGTGGGTTCGTTCACGGTGCTGGTCTCCCTTTGGGTCAGCGGCCGATGTCGGCGAGGGCGCCGGTGACGGCGGCAACGAGCTGGTTGACGGTGTCGGCCGCGCCGGTGTTGGCGAGGTAGAAGCCGAACAGGGCGACGGCGACGGCCGCGCCGAAGCCGACGGCCTTGAAGCGCAGCAGCAGAAGAGCGCCGATGCCGAGCAGCAGAACGAGCGGGATGGTGATGACCATCGGTCCTCCGGAGGGGGTCAGCGGGTGCCGGCGCGGTAGGTGCGCGCGGCGCGGTTGTAGATCCAGCGGCCGACGCGTATGCGCTTGCCGGTGGCGTCGCAGCGGCGGCAGTCCTTGCCGCGTTTGGTGCGGCCCTTGCGGTCGGTCTTGAAGCCGTGGCCCATGCCGTGGCAGCGGCGGCAGTCGCCGAACGGGCTCAGCCAGCACTTGACGCTGTAACCGAGTGTGACGGCGAGTAGGCAGGCGACAGTAAGGAGGGGAAGGCTCATCAGGGGCCTCTCAGGCGGGTTTTCGGGGGTTTCTGCAGGTGGGCTGCTATCTGCTAGCGGCCTGATCAGGGGCGGTTTTGGTCGCTAGCAGGGTTGCTACCGGTAGCGACGCATGCCGCTACCGGTAGCAGGCTGTGAGGCCTATCCGGCGTCCCGCTTTTCGTTGCGCTGCGTAATCGCGGTGGCGATGTCGTCGCGCTTGATGCCGCGCTTGTTGACCTGTTCGCCGTCGATGCGTCGGCTGATCTGCATGGTGCCGATGCCGAACGGCTTGAGCGCTGCGGTGAGCGCTTCGGCCTTGGGCTTGGGCTCCAGTTCGGCCCACGGGCCGTAGACGTCGGGGCGCAGGTCGGCGAGGCGGTCGACGATGGTCTCGGACCACACCTTGGCCTCGCCCTTGCCCAGCACGGACGCGACGTCGTCCAGGATCGTCGCGGACACCTCCGGGGCCGGGGCCTCGCCGACCGCGTCACCGGTCAGCGTGCCCTCCGCCTCGCGCAGCGCTGCCGCGCGGGTGAGGATGCGTTCGGCGTCGCGGCCGTCGGCGAGGTAGGTGCGCACGATCCCGGAGTCATCGGACATGCCCTTGAGCAGGCCAACGCCCTTGTGGGACTTGAGCAGCTTGGATGCGTCCAAGCCCTCGCTGTAGGACCCAGCACCGAGGATCGTGTCGGAGACCTGGTAGGCGCCGACCCGCAGCGCGAACCGGGCCTGGTGCTGGTCACGCAGCTCGGAGGGGCACGCCTTGTCGTCCGGCTTCTGCGTCGCCGTCATCACCGAGACACCCACCGCGGGGGCGACCCGGGCGAGGTAGACCATGAGGGACAGGATCTCCTTGCCGTGCTCGGGGTGGGTCAGGTACTCCTGCACCTCATCGATCACGAACAGGGTCAGGGGCATGTTCAGCTTCTTGTCCCGGCTGATCTCCGGGGTGAGCTTGCCCTCCGGGCAGACGTGCAGCGGCAGTTCGGAGAGCCGGTGGTAGCGGTCTTCGACGTCCGCCTTGAGTTCCCGCAGCGAGGTCAGCAGGTGCTGCACGGGGTCGAACCCGTTCTTGGGCACGATGCCGAACCCGATGCGGTGCGCGACCAGCGCGAACTTGCGCCAGTCCGGGGACGCCTTGCCGTCGAACACGTACAGGCGCACGTACGGGTCCAGCGCGGCGGCCAGGGCGATCGTGCGGGCAGAGAACGTCTTGCCCTGCCTCGGGACGGCGCCGACCAGCAGCGACAGCCACAGCATCGTGGCCATGACCGGGTTGCCGCGCTCGTCGACACCCCACGGGAACGGCTTCCAGAAGTCCACCCTGGTTGCCCCGAGCAGCGGGGACTTGCCCGACGGGACGGCGAGCGGGTCACGGTCGGCGATCCAGTACGACACCCGCCGCCCGCTCGTCTCGTCCTTGTCGAGGAAGAGCTGAGTGGGGGCGATGTCCATACCGGAGGCGAGCCGGGCGTGAGCCTTCACCGCGTCCTCGAAGGTCTTGCCGTATGGCAGATCCACCACGACCCGCCAACCGTCGCCGTCCCGGCCGATCGGCCGCGGGAACGCGATGGTCTGATCCTTGGTGGTCAGCCCGGACGCCTCATGCGCGCGGATGACGATGTCACTGGACAGCCGCCGCTTGCGGAAGGTCACCTTGGCCATGTCGATGAGCGGCCGGTCGGCCGGCGCTCCGACCGCCCCGAGCGTGGTCGTCAGTGTCGCCACGGCCAGCAACAGCAGCCAGGACGGCGCCATGACGAACAGGGTCAAGGCGGCGGTGAGGCCGACGACTCCGCCAAGGAAGGCGACGATGCCCCGCAGACGGACGCGGTCGTTGCGCTGCCGCGACAGCTTCAGGTACTCCGCCGCGTCCTCGTTCGCCACCGACGCGAGCCGCAGCGACTTGCCCTCCGCGTCGAACACCCACCGGCCGATCGCGGCCGACCAGCGCCACGCCCCACGCGGCGAGTAGAACAGCACCTTCGGGGTGTAGATGCAGGGCAGGCGCACGGCGTGGTAGCCGACCACAGCCGAGTAGTGCCGCACCGCCCACTTACGCACCGCCGTGCGCTGGTCAGGCAGCTTGACCCAGTCCGGCAGGACCGGCAGACGGGCCTTGTCCTTGGCCTCCATCCATTCCGCGGCCGAGGGCGGGTAGACCTCGCGCGGCGGGTCCACCGGCGCCCCGTCGGTCAGCCCTTCGGCCTCGGGGTCGTCGGTGTCGGGGAGTTCGGCCTCCCACTCCCCCGGCTTGGCCTCGCCCTCGCTGGGAGCGGCGGCCGGCGCGGGGTCGTTCTTCTTCAGCGGGAACGGCAGTACCTCAGCCGTCCGTTCGTCGGTGGTCTCCGGGTCGTCCCGGGGCGGGAACTCGGGGTTTTCCGTCACGATGTACGCACTCCTTGGGGAGTCGAAGGGTCCGGTCGGCTTGCTGTGGAAGGTGGGCGGCCGGACCCGGGAGCCGGGGTGGTTCAAGCGGCGCGCTGTTCCTCGGGATAGACGCAGGTCACGCACATGCCGAGCGTGGGCGGGATGACGTATCCGGCGTCTTGGTGGCACTCGGGGCAGCGGCGGCGAGCGGCATTGGCTTTGGCGAGGGCCGCCCACCGGGCCGGGGTCATCGGCCGCACCGGCAGGGCGAGGTCGACGCGGTACAGGTACGCGGTCAGCGGCTCCCGACGGCGACGCCGGCGCAGGACCTGCGCCGCGATGTCCTGGCCACCCGGGCGCAATCCACGGATGCGGAGCTGTCGGCGGGTGGCCAAGCCGTCCGGGGCCAGGCGCCACGGGTAGGTGGGGATACCGAACTTGATGCCGTCCGGGTCCCAGAACCGCACGCTCACGCCACGCGCTTCCACGCGGCCCGCAACCGGACCTCGGAGGCGGAATGACCGGCCTGGCGAAACCGGGCCGCCATCTCGCGATACGACAGAGCCGGGGTCTCGCTGTGGGTGATCCCGTCGACCAGCGCGTCAAGGGCCGCGTCGGTGAGCGCCGGGCCCGACTCCAGAGACAGGGCGGGGACCGGTTCGGTGGGACCCCACACCGGGAGCTCCCAGCGGGGCGTGACGTCGGGTGGGACGCGGCTCGTCACGCTGGTCAGCGCCCTGCCGGTGTCCTCGCCCTGCCGTGCCTCTTCCAGCGTCGACCACGCCCGCGAGAGGGTCTTTGCGGTCTTGGCCTGTACGCGGGCGACGCGGGCACCGGCCCCCGTCACGGCCGTCAGCCGGGTCTCCTCGGTCGCCGCGTCCGCCCGCAGCCGGGCCCGCGCCACGGCCGCCTCATCCCGCGCCTCTTGCTGAATGCCCCGGATCGCGTCCAGGGCGGCGGTGGTGAGCGCGGTGCGCTCCCACAGTCCGTGAACCAGCCACAGCGCCTTCGCGGCGATCGGCAGCCACGCCACGGCCAGCCACGCGCCGGCCGACTGTTCGGCGGTCAGCGCGTGGGCGACCAGGACACCGGCCGCGATCAGACCGAAGAACCAGCCGACCGCGGTGACGATCCGGCTGTGGTCGCCCTGCGCGGCGAGGCGCCGTTCGTAGGCGAGGGTGGCGAGCCATCCCCCGTCGATGCCGAGTCCGACGACCAGGGCGACCGGCCACGGCACGGCCGTGCCCAGCCACATCATGACCACGGCCAGAGTGAGCACCATGGACACCGCCGTCATCGCGACGGCGGGCAGTACGGTCTTGGCCCTCATGCCGCTTCCCCCGTCCCGGCCCGGTGGCCGCGCACGGAACGCAGGAACGGCACAGTGCGGGTCAGCGCGTCGGCGTACAGGGCGTCCCAACCGGCGATCTCGTCACCGGCCTCCGCCTCCGCAACCAGGTCGGCGAGGACGTCACGGGCCGCGTCCTGACGGGCGGCACGCTCGCCGTCCGTCTCGAACTCCAGCGGGCCCCGGAACAGGTCGACGTCGATACCGAGCGCCAGTTCCGCGAACTCCAGGTCGCCGTGCGCTTCCTGGCCGGCGACGAAAGTGCGCATACGCATGGTGGGTCTCTCCTCAGTGCTACGTCGGGGAAGCGGGGCGGTCGGCTGTCCTGTCCGGGAGTGCGACCGCCCCACGAAGAAGGGGAGTGAGGGGACTAGCTGATCTGCACGTGGCCGCTGGTCACCCGACGGCGGACGTCCAAGTGACCCGCGCCGGTGACGCGGACGCTGCCGGAGGTGGCGTTCACGGACAGACGGCCGGTGGCCTGCGCGGTCGCGGCCATGCGGACGTTGCCGGAGGTGAGGTTCAGCCGGGCACAGTGGCCGCTGTAGGCGCCGACGTTGACGTTGCCCGAGGTGAGGTTGATGTCCAGCGGGCCGCTGACCTCGCCGACGATGACGCTGCCGGACGTGACGACGGCTTCCAGGTCGCCGACCCGCTCAGCGGTCAGCGTTCCGGAGGTGCCGTCGTACTCCAGCCGCGCGAGCGTGCCGGTGACGACGGTGTTCGCGCTGTTGGTACTGATCGCGGCCACCGACTTGGCGGGCAGGTGGATCGCGGCGGTGATCGGGGTGACCGCGTCCCCGGCCGGACCGGTGGCGGTGACCTCGCGGCCGTTGACGAACACCTTGCCGCCGCCGTGGCCGGTGATGTGGACGTTGCCGTTCACGATCTGCACGCCGTTGCCGCCAGAGAACGTCATGGTGTTGCCGCCCACCCGGATCGTGGTGCTACCACCCATGCCGCCGGCCACGTCGGGGACGCGGACCCGAAGGTTCTGCCCGGTGAGGCTGACGGTGGTGTCGCGGATCGCATCGGCCGACGGGCCGGAGGTCGCCTCCGTTGTCAGCACCATGCGCGCCTGCTTCAGCGCCGGGTCGACGGCGACACGGATACTGCCGGCGTTCATCGCCAGATCCAGGGCGATCGGGCCGACGACGTCCACGGGGATGATGCGCTCGGTCATGGGCTACTGCTCCTGACTGGGTCGGGATGGGAGACCGAGCGCGGCGGGCTGTCCTGTCCGGGAGTGCCGCCGGGCTCGGTAAGCAGGCCAACGCCGCGAAGGCGGCGGGCCAAGTGCCCCGGGCGAGATCCGATCTCGCGCCCTCACGGCTGGATACCGGGGCCGACGGACCTCACCCGGCCGTCACGGGGGCGGGGTCGAGCCCCGCCAATCAAGCACGCTGTTGAGTTCTCAAGGAACGGACGCTGCCTTCGTACTCACCCCTGCGGGCTTTCCTTCGGACGTTGCAGTACCTGTTTTACAGGTACTGCATAGGAGTCCGTCAAGTACCGCGACGGAACCTCTTGCGCTTCGCGCCGGGACTTCTTGGCGCACAATCAGAATCGCCCCAGGTCAGGGGACTTGGTCACCCCCTACGTGGACACCTCAAGGACGTCCGGATACCTTCAAGAGGTCCCAAGACGTCCCACCGGGGGTGCAGATGTCCAACGAGCGTTTGCGGTCTGCCTTGTTGGCGAGCGGCATGACGATTCAGGCACTGGCCGAAGAGATCGACGTGAACCCGAAGACCGTCGAACGGTGGATCACCAAGGGGAAGGTTCCGTACCGGCGACACCAGTACGCGACCGCCGCAGCGCTCAAGGTCGACGTCACGACGCTGTGGGAGGACTCCCGGACTCAGGAGTCAGCGGCTGACCTGAGCAAAGCCGAGATCACGGCTGTCTACCCGCATCGGCACGTCGTGCCGTCAAGCCTCTGGCGGGAGATGTGCGAGCGGGCCACCGAGCGCATCGACATTCTTGTGTACGCCGGTATCTACCTGGCGGAGGACCCTCTCTTCTTCTCGACCTTGAAGGAGAAGGCCAAGAGCGGCGTCCGCATTCGAGTACTCATGGGCGATCCGGAGTGCGAAGCCGTCATCCGACGCGGCATCGACGAAGGGCACCGCATCATGGGCGGCAAGATTCGGAATGCGCTGGTCAACTATCGTCCGCTGTTCACGAGCCACCCCGAAATAGCCTTTCGCTTGCACGACACCGTGCTCTACAACTCGATTTACCGCGCCGATGACGAGATGTTGGCCAACACCCACGTGTACGGCATCGGTGCCTACATGGCGCCCGTCCTCCACCTGCGGCGACTCCCCGGAGGCAGTCTGTTCGACACCTTCGCCAACAGCGTTCAACAGACCTGGGAAGGTGCCAGGCCAGTAACCGAACTCGACATCATGGGAGCTTGAGCATGGGACGCATCGACTACTTGCACGACCCGGACGCCCCGCCGGCCAACTCGGTTGTGCCCTCGGTCGTCGCGTTCGTACAGAACGACGCGGGCCAGGTGCTGATGATCCAGCGCTCTGACAACGGGCGGTGGGCACTGCCAGGGGGCGGCCATGACGTGGGCGAGTCGATCAGTCACACGGTGGTGCGCGAGGTGTGGGAAGAGACCGGCATCAAGGCGGAAGTCGTCGACATGTCCGGGATCTACACCGACCCGGGCCACGTGATGAAGTACGACGACGGCGAGGTCCGGCAGCAGTTCAGCATCTGCTTCCGCGCACGGCCGGTCGGCGGCGAGGTGCGTACGAGCAACGAGACGACGCAGGTCCGATGGGTGGACCCATCGGACCTGTCGACGTTGGACGTCCACCCCACCATGCGCCTCAGGATTGAGCACGCCATGGACCGGGCTCGCCTAACTCCCTACATCGGCTGACGCTTCGCGGCGGCGACCCGTTCGAGCACACGCGATGTACTCGCGAGGATCTCCGGTTCGGCACGACGGATGAACGTACCGATCAGGCTGTCCGGCCCGTAGCGGCCGGCGATCTCGTTGACGCGGTCCACGGGATTCGTGGGTGTCCCGTCCGGAGTGGTGTTCATGTCGCAGTAGCAGAGCGCGTCATTGAGCTCAGCGCTCTCTCTCGCGAACTCACCCTCAAGTTCCTCGCGTAGCCCCCGGGCGTCCGCCTCCATCCATGAACAGGAGTGGTGGGCGACTAGGCGCACGATCCGCGCATCAGCATCCGCGACATCTCTGAGGTAACGGGCCCCGTCAAGCGGGTGGAATCCCGTCTTGGCGAGGTCCGGTGCGTAACCGATGTCGTGCAGGACCGCAGCCGCCTCCAACAGCTCCGCGTCCGCGCCGAGGATCGGCGCGATGGTGCGTGCGCGCTCAGCGACTCCGACCGAGTGCTTCCAGCGACGCGGCAGCGGGTCGGCTAGCAGCGATTCGGCGAGCGGGTAGGCCCACTCCGTCAGTCCCGTCACAGCGAGGAACTCTCCTCTCGATTCGGCAGGGCCCGCACGGTCCGTGCCTTGCCCTGCCCCCCTCCGGACAGCCACCCTGCGGCTTCCAGCTTCTCCAGCGCTTTAGTCACCGTCGGACGCGAGACATCGAACCTCTCGCACAGTGCGGAAGCGCTGGGGAAGGTTGCCCCGACCTCAAGGCCGTCATCCTCGAAAACGTCAGTGAGCCGTTCCGCGAGGGGTCGGCGGTCGGTTCGCTGTCCTTCCCTGACCACACGCCAGCGTCCGCCCGGCACCGGCTCCGCAGCGCCTTCCTGCTGAAGCACCGCGAACGCCCGGAGAACCACCCCGCGCGAGACTCCGTGATCGTTCATGACCGCCGCGACCGACGGTACTTCCGACATCTCCGGGTCCGCGTCGATCTGCGCCTTGAGCAGGCGCGCGATCTTCTGAAAAGTCCCGCGCGGGCTTGCTTGCTGCGACACTCACCCTCCCTGTCCGCGTCTCCCGCCGTCAGGGTCAAGCGTGCCATGCTGAACGTCCGATCCAGAGCACTCCAGTAGCTCAGCGTTCGAGCTTGCGAAAATGCAACTCATCTACCCAATGCCCATTTCACCTACTCTGGCGGCGGAATCTCGCGAGTCCTAATCTTTTCTGGGTCATTACCAACAACGGCGGCGACCTCCTCAGCAAATTTCACAACCCGATCATTCAAGTATGAACTAAATGAGCTGTAGCTCACCACATCCATCGAGAACTTCCCAGTTACCCCAACCATGTCAATATCTCTTTCGATCGAGACCCATTCCACAGATTCAGCCGATGGATCGTCAGCATGCGCATCGACATAAAAAAGCTCTCCACTAGTGACCACAATAGGGAAACAGAGGTGCATGTGAGCAAAGGACGGGACACTGTTTGACAGATCACGGATCGGCCTGAATGCCTCAACAGCTTTCACCAGAGGAAGGGTCAGCGAGTCGAAAATCGAAGCGTTATCCGCATTCCATTCACCACTTTTCATGTGCATTCTAACAAGTTGCATACCCTTCCTTCCGTCCCGTCCTGGACCGTGCGGAAGATCATGCAGCCCAAGCCAGCTCCAAGTGCTTTTTCTCATAAAACGGACCCGTCCATCACCCCCCGTCGTCTCATACTTCACAGACTCCACTGGCAGAGTATGTGCATGAGGCTGCATTGTCCGCTCATTCTCACTCGGCTTTCTACCTAGAACAACGTACGGGCCGGATGAATTCTTACACTCAACCAAAAGCTTGACACCGACGGTAATATCCCTTTCCTTGTTCGCATAAAACTCCCTGAAGGCGTAAACGTCGATCTCTCTCGACTTGCCTTCCTCCGGATCCTTATACGCGCGGCCGGTATACACATAAAAATTAGCTTCGCTAATCTTCTTGGCTACCCGCTGCTCTAGCAGAAATCCCGTACGCTCCAATGCCTTGATCACTTGGTCGCTACTCGGCGTGGGAAATTGTCGATCACTCATGCCGCGATCATAGATCCCTACACTTCAAGCCTGCGCGCGATTTGACGGACCTCCGTACAACTTGGCCAAGGAGCCCCGCGCAGTCCGGTCACCGTCTCAGTTTCCGTCTCGTTCGTAGCCGTACGCGGCCGTTCAGAACCGTACGCCGCGCCCCTTCGGGCCCGGTATCCGTACAGGTCTGAACGCCGCCGAACGATCCCGGATCATGCGCTGACCAGGCCGGACAAACCTGCAAAGCGAGTTACGTGGGTTCGATTCCCGCCACGGCCTCAAGCGCCTGACCAGGCACAACGAAGGGGCGGCACCTCACAGGGTGTCGTCCCTTCCTTCGTCCGTCTCAATCTCCCGCGGCCTACTCTTGCGGCAGCACTGGCGTGGACGAGGAGGCCGACGTGTCGGAGAGCTTGGTGGGGCTGCCGTTTCCCGATGGGTTCCGGGGTGGCGAGGGTCCTGCTCCGCACCCGCTGCTCGGGCCCGTGCTGGGGTTTCTGGGGTTGTGGCGGGGGCGGGGGCTGGGTGGGTATCCGACGCTCGGCGGGGACTTCGTGTACGCGCAAGAGGTCGGGTTCAGTCATGACGGGCGGCCCTTTCTGCGGTACGAGGCCCGTGCCTGGCTGCTCGACGGGGACGGGGCGCCGCTGCGTCCGGCGGCCCGGGAGAGCGGCTGGTGGCGGCTCCAGGCCGACGGGCGGGTGGAGGCGCTGATCACCCAGCCCACCGGTATCACCGAGATCCTGACCGGACGTGCCCAAGATGGCGTCGTGGCGCTCGATACGCACACCGTGGCCGTCACTCCCACCGCCAAGGAAGTGACCGCGACCCGCCGCCGGTACACCCTGGCCGACGCCGACGCCGACGCCGACACCTTCACCTTCGTCCACGACCTCGCCGCCGTAGGACAGCCCTTGCAGCACCACCTCTCCGCGACCCTGCAGCGCGAGGTCGGTCAGAGCACGCCGCCCGCCTCGTCCTGGAACAGTTCCGTCCAGTAGTGCCAGTCCTCGTCCGTCGTCGTGCCCGTCGGGTCGATGGTGGACAGGGCCCGGATCATCGTCTTGGCGACCTGGGCGTAGAGGGTGTTGGTCAGTTCGTGGCCGAGGGACTCGTCTATCCGGCGTTCGCGGTGGAGGAGCCAGAGGGTGAAGGCCAGGGTGGAGATGTCGGTGTTCAGGGGGTGGAGGGTCGCTTCGCGCTCGCTCCAGTTCAGGACCGCGCCCGTCTCCCCGTCGACCACCAGGGTGTTGTCCTCGATGAGGTGCCCGAGGACGATCAGGCGGTCCGCCCTCGGTGGGAGGGCGACCAGCCGGTCGGCCTGGTGCTCCGCCAGGGTCGGCAGCGGGGCGTCCGGGTCGGTGTGGAAGAGGACGCCGTCCTCGGGCAGGCCCGTCACCGCCAGGAAGCGGCGGGTCGGGGCGTGCGTGAGCGTGGACGGGAAGTCGATGTCCTCGAAGCGGACCACATGACCGCGGCCGAACTCCTGGTCCAGGAGGCGCGGCGGGAGGTCCAGCGCCAGGCCTGACTCCGTGCCCGGACCCGCCACCAGCGCCAAGGGCCGGATCAGGGCCGCGATCTTCCAGAACGTCGGCACGTCGCCGCCCGTGCCCTCCTCGAACACCGTCAGCAGCTGGCGCGTCGCCTCCTCCACCGCCGTAGGACCGAAGCGGCCGGCGTAGGAGGCGAACTGGCCGCGTACCTCGGTCAGTTCGTCCGTCGCCGTGGCGAAGCGGACCAGGGTGGGGAGGGACGGGGCCAGCGGGGTGCGGCCCATCAGGTCGGGGCGGGCGTGGAAGAACGCCGTCGTGGAGACCTCGCCGGTCGCTCCGTCGAGCACGACCGACTCCCGCTCCCTGCCGCGCAGATCCGTGAGTCCGCCTATCACCAGCTGGTCGCGCAGCTCCTCGCTGAGCCGGCCGCCCGCGTCGGACGTCGCGTCCGCCACGGTCCGCAGGCCCTCCCGGCGCAGCTCCTCGAAGCAGAACAGGTCGCTGTCACCGGGCAGTCCGGGCCCGCTGAGCCAGCCGCGGGTCGAGGCATGCGTGATGTACGGACGCAGTTCGTCCTCGGTCAGTCTGATCGCCGCTACCGCGGCTTCGGTCGTGCTCATGGTTCCCCCGTGTGCTTTGTACGCAGTCCCCCGGCTGGGCACAGCACGGCGACCCGGTCGGGCCCGGCGCGCGTCCCCCACTGCCCAGAACACTACGCGCCACCACTGACAACGCCCCCGTATCAAGGAGACGTCACAGCACCCTCGCGCGTTCCCGCCCCGCGAGAATCGCCTCCACCGTCTGGGCGGGGGTCTGTCCGGAGGTGTCCAGCCACAGGCCGATCGGCGGCGTCGACGCCCGCAGTGCCTCGTCCAGCGCGGGGACCGTCCAGGCCGCGCCGTCGTAGCCCGTCTTCGCCCGCGCCGCCTCCCGGGCGGCCACCGTGCCCGCGTCCGGCGCGAGGACGACGACGTACAGCGGGCGGGTCCTGACCAGTCGGACGTACCCCGTCAGCTCCTCGCCCAGCACCACGTCCTGCACCACGGCCGTGAACCCGGCCTCGGCGTACGCGTCCGCCGTGGCGGCCGACAGCCGGTACCGCAGGCGGAGTTGGGCGAGCGCCTCGCCGGGGGCACCGGGCACGAACTCCTCGCGCCCGGACACGATCATCCGCCGGAACACGTCCCCGCGCACATGCGCCGCCCGCGGCAACCGCTCCGCCAGCGCCTGCGCGACCGTCGACTTCCCGGCCGCCATCACCCCGGTGACGAGCACGACGCCCTTCACACGAACTCCCCCACCTCAGAGGGGCTCACCGGAGGACCGGACGGACTCAGCGGTCCGTCACCACCGCCGCCTGCGGCCGGATCGGCAGCCGGTTCACCGGACGGCCCGTCGCGGCCCGTACGGCTGAGGCGACCGCCGCCGGGGAGGTGACCACCGGCACCGCGCTGGCCGCCTTGGCGCCGAACGGTGCGACCACGTCCCGCTCCTCGACGAGCTTGACGATCCGGATGTCGGGCGCGTCCAGGGCCGTGGGCAGCGCGTACCCGGTGAGGTCCGGGTGCCGGATCAGCCCGCGCGCGGTGCGCAGGTTCTCGGTGAGCGCTATCCCGACGCCCTGCGTGACGCCCGCCTCGATACGGGCCTCCAGCTGGGCGGGGTTGAGGATCCGGCCGACGTCTTGGGCGAGCGCCAGCTCGACCACGCGGACCGAACCGAGCTCGATGTCGACGTCGACGACCGCGCGGATCGCGCAGAACGCCATGCCCACGAAGGCATCGCCCTGGCCGGCCTCGTCCAGCGGCTCCGTGGGGTGCGGACGGCACTGCGCGGTCGCCCACAGCTCCTTGCCGTCCATGGCCTCGGTGACGGTCGTCGACAGGACGCCGTCGTACGAGGTGATCTTGCCGTCGGTGATCTGGAGCAGTTCGGTGGACATGCCGAACTTGTGCGCCAGGGGCTGGAGCAGCTGGGTGCGGACCATCTTGGCCGCGCGTTCCACCGCTCCGCCGGAGACCCAGGTGTGGCGGCCACGCGCGCCCGCGCCCGCGGGAGGCTGGTCGGTGTCGACGGGGGCCACATGGACCTCGTCGATGCCGAGGGTCTCCTGGACGATCTGGCGGGCCAGCGTGGTGAAGCCCTGTCCGGTCTCCACTGCCGCGCAGAGCACCGTCGCGACGCCGTCCTGGACCCGTACGGTCGCCGTGGAGACCTCGTCCGCGCCCTCCGCGCCGAGCATGTGGACCATGCCGAGGCCGTAGCCGACGCCCCTGCGGATCGCGCCGGGTTCGCCCGCGCCCTCGGGGCCGCCGGGCAGCAGCCACTCGTCCTCGGGGGTGTCCTTGGGCAGCGCGGGCAGCGGGAAGTCCCGTACGGCCTGGAGCAGTTCGGCGACCGGGGCCGGGCAGGTGACCGTCTGGCCGGTCGGGAGCACGTCCCCCGTCGCCAGGACGTTGCGCAGCCGCAGCTCCGCCGGGTCGAGGCCCAGCTTCTTGGCCAGCTTGTCCATCTGCGCCTCGTAGGCCGCGCAGACCTGCATGGCGCCCTCGCCGCGGACATGGCCGGAGGGCGGGTTGTTGGTGCGTACGGCCCAGCCCTCGATGAAGGCGTTCGGGACGACGTAGGGCCCGCAGGCGAAGCCCACGGCTGCGGCCAGGGCCTCCGAGGAGGTGTCCGCGTAGGCGCCCCCGTCGAGCAGGATCTGCGCCTCGACCTTCACCAGCTTGCCGTCCGCGTCGGCGTGGTGGCGGTATCTCAGGAGCGTGGGGTGCCGGTGCACATGGCCGAGGAAGGACTCCTCGCGCGTGGCCGTCAGTTTCACCGGGCAGCCCGTCTTGAGCGCGAGCAGGCCGAGCGGGAGCTGGAAGCCCTGGTCCTCGCGGTCGGCGGTGGCGCCGGGGACGCCGGTGACGACGACCTTGACGCGCTCGGGCTCCAGGCCGTAGCAGGCGGCGGCGGTGTCGCGGTCGGTGTGCGGGTCGGTGGAGGCGAGGTACAGCTCCACGCCGCCGTCGGGGCGGGGCACGGCGAGACCGGCCTCGGCGCCGATGGGCGCGGGGTCCTGGCGGCCGATGCGGTACTGGCCCTCGACGACGATCTCGCCGGTCACGGAGGGGTCGCCGTGCTGGAGCGGGATGTGCCGGACCAGGTTGCCGTCGGGGTGCAGGGGCTCGGCCTCGAAGGCCAGCTCCGGGTCGGTGACCGGCTCCAGGACCTCGTACTCGACGATCACGGCGGCCGCGGCCATGCGCGCGGTGTCGGGGTGGTCGGCGGCGACGGCCGCGATGGGCTCGCCGTGGTGGCGTACGACCTCGGAGGCGAACACCGGGCGGTCGGCTCTGCCGCGGCCGTGCACCGGGCTGCCGGGGACGTCCTCGTGGGTGACGACCGCGCGGACTCCGGGCATCTCACGCGCGTGTGAGGTGTCGATGGACACGATGCGCGCGTGCGCGTGCGGCGAGCGCAGGACGGCGGCCCACAGCAGGCCCTCGGCCCACAGGTCGGCCGCGTACGGGAAGGTGCCCTCGGTCTTCGCGCGCGCGTCGGCCGGCGGCAGGGAGACGCCCAGGCCGTGCGGAATCGGCTCGGGGGCGGGGGCTGCCTCCGCGGCGGTGGTCGCGGTGGCGGCTTCGTTGCTCACGCCTGGCCTCCGTCCTGTCCCTGTCCGTACGCCTGCTCATGTGGTCCGGAGGCGCTCGGGAACCCCTGGGCCTCGAACGCCGACGGGTTGACGCCGCCGGCCCCGGGGCCCGCCTGATGCGGGATACGTGCCTCGTCGCCGTCCGTCTCAGCGTCGGCGGCCGCGTGGGCCTCGCGCTCGGCGACGACCTCCTTGACGGCGTCGACGACACCCCGGTAGCCGGAGCAGCGGCAGAGGTTGCCGCACAGTGCCTGCCGGGTCTCCAGCTCGGTGGGCGCGGGGTTGCCCTCCAGCAGGTCGTGCACGGTCATCGCCATGCCGGGCACGCAGAAGCCGCACTGCACGGCACCGCAGCGGGCGAGGGCGCGCTGCACGTCGGAGGGGTGGCCGTCCTCGGCGAGCCCCTCGACGGTGCGCACCTCGCTCCCCGCGGCGGTCACGGCGGGCGACAGGCAGGAGGCGACGAGGCGGCCGTCGACCTGGACGTTGCACGCCCCGCACTCGCCCTGCGAGCAGCCGTCCTTGGCGCCGGCGAGCCCGAGCCGCTCCCGCAGCACGTAGAGCAGCGACTCGCCGATCCAGGCGTCGGTGACGGGCCGGTCGACGCCGTTGACGCGCAGGACGTAGGAGGCGAGCGGGTGCTCCTCGCCGGAGGCGGTGGGGGCGGGGGCGCCGGGGGTGGCGGCCCGGTCGTCGGGGTCCTCGGAGTCGCCCGCGTGCTCCTCCGCCGCGCTCAGCGGCCCCTGCTCGTCGTCACCGGCGGCCGGGGCGAGCTCCGCACCGGCCTCGGCGGGCCCTTCAGCGGCTTCTACGGCCCCTCGGGCGGCCTCGGAGCCCTCCGGGGCGTCCCGGTGCTCACCGACGTCCGGAGTGGGCTGTGAGGAGGCTGCGGAGGGGCTGTCCGCGTAGGGCTCCGCGGAGCCGTGGGGGTCGGCGGGACCGTGGGGGTCGGCGAGGCGGGTGCCGCTGCCGTCCGTCCGCGCGTCGGACGGTGCGTCGGCGTCTCCGGCGGGCACACGCGCGTGGCCGTCACCGGCCGGCCCGCCGGGACCGTCGTCGAACGCACCACCCTGGCCGCCGTCGAACGCCCCGCCGTGCCCGTCGTCGAACGCCCCGCCGTGCGGCACGTGCGCGTGCCCCTCCCCGGCCGGTTCGCCCTGCTCGGGTACCGCGCCGGGTCCGCCCTGGGTCCCGTCGTCCGCCCACGGCTGCGCCGGCTGGGTCGCCCAGGGCGCGGCCGCGCCGCCCGGCAGGGTCGCCGGAGGGGTGCCGCCCCACTGCTCGACCAGGGACGACGTGGTGAACTCGCCCGATTCGTCCGGCAGGTCGCCGCCCGCGACGGGGATCGACCACTGGCCGGTGACGTCGTGACCGGGGGCAGGGGCGGGGGCCGCCGCGGTGTCCGCGACGTTCCACTGCTGCGTGGTCGCGGGGTTGTACGTGAACTGTCCGGTCTGGCCGGGCGGCACCGCGTTGGCGTCGGGCCAGCCCGACCCCTCGGCCGGCGCGCCCCACGCTCCCGGGGCCGCCGGGTCGGTTCCGGCACCCTCGCCCTGGGCGGCCGTTATCCGCGGCGGCACATAGCCGTGACCGGGCGCGGCGAGCGGACTGTCGGCGGAGGCCAGGAGGGCGTCGATGCCGCCTTCGGGGAGTTTCACAAAGGCGGTCGCGCCGTCGTCGTAGTCCCCCTGAGGGAGCGGGTCCCAGCGGCCGGCGGCCCGGGGCGTGCCCTCTCCGTGCTGGTCGTCGGTCACGACAGTGCCCTCCCCAGTGCTCGTCGGGCCAGCGCGGCGACGGTGCGCCGCAGGTGCAGAACGGCGGGCGGATGCTGCGGTACGGAACCGTCCGGGGCCGGCGCCGGGTCGGGGATGCAGGCCGCCGCCACGTACTCGCCGAAGGCCTCCAGGGCCTCCGGGACCAGCGCGCGATTGTTGTCCCAGTCGATGAGCCGGGCCACCCACTGCTCGGCGTCCAGGGGCCTGAGCGGCATCGGCGCTATGGCACCGACGGCGCACCTGACCCCGCGTCGGGCCGGGTCCAGGACGAGGGCGACGGAGGCCATCGCGCGTCCGGGGCCGGTGCGCCCGGTCACCTTGAGGAAGACCTGCGGGGCGTGCAGCAGGGGCACGCGCACGAAGCCGATGAGCTCGCCCGCGCGCAGCATCTCCATGCCGGCCAGCAGGTGCGAGACCGGCATCTCGCGGCGGGCGCCGTCCGGGCCCGCGATGATCAGTGTGGCTTCGAGGGCGGCGAGCACGGGCAGCGCGTCGCCCGTGGGGGCCGCCGAGGCGATGTTGCCGCCCAGGGTGCCCGCGTTGCGGATCTGCGGCGGGCCGGCGGCGCGCGCGGCGGCCGCGAGCGCCGGGATGAGGGCGGCGAAGTCGGGACGGCCCATGCGCGCGTGCGTGAGCCCGGCGCCGAGCAGGGCGTGCCCGTCCTGGTACTGCCAGCCGCGGATCTCGCTGATCCGGCCGAGGCCGACGAGGGCGGCGGGCCTGAGCTGTCCGGAGTTGACGGCGGCCATCAGGTCGGTGCCGCCCGCGACGGGCACGGCGGCGGGCATGGCCGTGAGGGCCGCCACCGCCTCGTCCAGCGTCGTGGGCAGCGTGACGGACTGCGCCGCCTGCGGTGCGTGCGTGGTCAAACCGGCTGCCCCTTCCCGCTGCCCCACCTGGTCCTGCCCCGTTGCTGCCGTACGGTACGTGCTGACAGGGCGGACGTGGCAACTCTGGCACATCTTCGCAACACCCGAAGACAGGGGTCCGCTAGGAGGCGTTCGGCGGCATTCGCCCAGCCCATCAGGGAGATGGTCCGTTTTCGTACGGCATCACCGGCACGCACCGATTGACACTCTTCGGTGACTCTTGAGGTCTTTTTCCCCTACCTGTTCGGAGGCGCCCCCTCGATGGGCCGGCCGAGCACACCGGGCCGCTTCTGCCACGGCAACGGCCCCCCGGGCGGCCGGTAGCCGACACCCAGGGCGTCGAGGCGCTCGTAGTGGACGGCCATGCGCCGCTCGAAGTCGGCGAAGTCCCGTTCCGCCGGGACGGGCAGGGCGCTCCAGGCCACCTCCGCGAAGGCAGCGAGCCGGGGGAACGCCTGGTAGTCCACGCGCGCGTGATCCTCCATCACCTCGGTCCACAGGTTGGCCTGCGTACCGAGCACATGGGCGGCCTCGGCCGAAGTGAGCTGCGGTGGAACGGGTTCGAAGCGGTACACGTCCTCCAGGGTGCGGACGTACCCGATCGGTACCGGCTCGTCCGCGCCGGCGTCCTGACGGTGGTCCAGGTACACGTGCTGCTCGGGACACATCACGACGTCGTGACCGGAGCGGGCGGCGGCGATCCCGCCCTCGTAACCGCGCCAGGAGGAGACGGCCGCCCCCGGGGCGAGCCCGCCCTCCAGGATCTCGTCCCAGCCGATGAGCCGGCGCCCGCGCGCGGTCAGCCAAGTGTCGAAGTGACCGATGAACCAGGACTGGAGTGCGTCCTCGTCCGCGAGTCCGAGTTCCCCGATGCGGGCCTGGACCGAAGGCGACTGCCGCCACTGCTCCTTGGCGCATTCGTCGCCGCCGATGTGAATGAACTCGGAGGGGAACAGCTCCAGCAGTTCCTCGAACACGCCCTCGTAGAAGCGAAGGGTGTTGTCAGTGGGGGCGAGTACGTTCAGGGAGATGCCCCAGTTGTCCCAGACGGAGAGGGAGGACGTGTCGATGACGTCGGTGTTGCCGAGTTCCGGGTACGCGCTGATCGCTGCCTGCGAGTGTCCGGGTACGTCGATTTCGGGGACGACGGTGATATGCCGTTCGGCGGCGTAGGCCACGATCTCGCGGATGTCGTCCTGGGTGTAGAAGCCACCGTGCGGCTTCTCCTCCCACAGCGGTGAGGCCCGGTGGCCGAATTTGGTGCGCGCCCGCCATGAGCCCACCTCGGTGAGCCGGGGGTACCTCTTGATCTCGACGCGCCAGCCCTGGTCGTCCGTCAAGTGGAAGTGGAAGACGTTGAGTTTGTGCGCGGCCATCAGATCCAGGTAGCGCAGGACCCCGTCCTTGGGCATGAAGTGCCGGGCCACGTCGAGCATGAGACCCCGCCAGCGGAATCGCGGGGCGTCCTCGACGAATGTGCCCGGTGCGCGCCACTGACGGCCGGGTTCGACGGGGGCCCGGCGGAAGGCGCTCGGTCCGAGGAGCTGACGCAGCGTCTGGGCGCCCCAGAACACCCCGGCCGGCCCTCCGCCGTGGATGGTGATGTCGTCGCCGTTGACGTACAGCTTGTAGCCCTCGGGGCCGAGGTGACCTGCGTCGGCGGGGGCGATCCGCAGCCGGATGGTCTCGCCGTCGTCCCCGGCGCCGGGGGCCAGGGCCAGTCCGGTGACCGCGCCGAGAGTGGCGCGCAGCCACCGCGCCGTCGCCTCCGTGCCGGGTCCGGCGTCGATCACCGTGCTCTCGTCGAGCAGGAAGTCGCCCACCGGCGGGTGCGCTACGGCTGCGGGCGCCGGAATCAGTTCAGCCACGTCAGTCCTTAACCGCTCCGCCCAGCCCCGAGACCAGGCGTCGCTGTACGAGTACGAAGAACACCAGCACCGGAATCGTCATCACCGTCGAAGCGGCCATGACCCCGCCCCAGTCCGGCTCGTCCGGCTTGTAGAAGACCAGCAGGGCCATCGGCAGCGTCGACTGCGAAGTGTCGCTGATGATGAACGACTTGGCGAAGAGGAAATCGTTCCAGGCCGAGATGAAGGAGAACACACTCGTGGCCACCAGGCCGGGCAGGACGAGCGGGAACAGAATCTGCCACAGGAATCGCCCGCGGCTCGCCCCGTCGATGTACGCGGCCTCTTCCAGGGCTTCCGGTACGGCCTTCACGAACCCCCTCAGCATCCAGATCGCGAAGGGCAGCGAGAAGGCGATGTGGGGCAGGATCAGCGACCCCAGGGTGTTCAGCAGACCGAAGTCCCGCATCTGGAAGAACAAGGGGATGGTGAGGGCCTCCACGGGCACCGTCTGGGCCACCAGAAACATGATCAGCAGGGTGGTCCGGAAGCGGAAGCGGAATCGTGTCACGGCGGTCGCGGCGAGAAACGCGATCAGTGCCGAGATGATCACGACACTGCCCGCGACGACAAGGCTGTTGACGAAATACCGACCGAAATCCTGCTGCCCGAACACGCGCCGGAAGGAATCCAGCGAGGGCGCGAGCGTCCAGGGCCGGGGCTCGGTCGACTCGATCTCCCCGGCCGGTTTGAAGGCGCCGAGGACCATCCAGTAGAGGGGGAAGGCGACGACGACCGCGATGAGCAGCGTCGCGGCCTCGGCGGCGGTGCGCCAAGGACGCCGTAGAAGATTCAGCCGCTGCGGATGCAGCCGGAGGAGATTCAGCCGGAGAAGATTCACAGCTCCTCCCCCTGTCGGCGCAGCAGCCGCAGGTACACCAGCGTCACCGCGAGCAGGATCAGCAGCATCACCACGCCGATCGCCGAGCCGAGGCTGTACTGCGAGGAGGCGAAGGCCTGTTGGTAGGCGTAGACGTTCAGGACGAGGTTCTGGCCCGCGATGCCGCCGCCGTTCGTCATGACGTAGATCTGCGTGAACACCTTGAAGTCCCAGATCACCGACTGGATGGTGACGACGGTCAGGATCGGCCGCAGCATCGGCGCGAGCACCGAGCGCCAGGTCCGCCACTGCGAGGCGCCGTCCAGCGCGGCGGCCTCCAGCACCTCGGACGGGACGGCGCGGATACCGGCGTAGACGGTGACCATGACGAACGGGAAGGAGCACCAGACGACTTCGAGCAGCACGAGGAAGAAGGCGCTGAACCGTCCGTACGTCCAGGAGTGGTCGCCGAGTCCGAGGACGCGGTTGACCGGACCGAAGTCGGGGTCGAAGAGGAAGAGCCAGACCGTCGAGCCGGTCACCGCGGGTGTCGCCCACGCGCCGAGCGCGGCCAGCATCAGCGCCAGCCGCGGCACGGCACGCACCCGCGTGAGCAGCACGGCGAGCGCGCAGCCGACGGCGAGGGTGGAGACGACACAGGCCGCCGCGAACAGCACGGTGGCCAGCAGCACCCGCCAGAACTCCGGGTCCGAGAACAGGGCGGAGTAGTTGGAGAACCCCTCGAAAGTGGTGGCTTCCCCGCCGCTGACCTGGGCCTGGGTGTACTGGAAGAAGGAGATCAGGCCGAGCTGGTAGATCGGGTAGACGAGCAGTCCGGCGAGGACGACGAGGGCGGGGGCGAGATAGAGCCAGGGGGTCCGGGTGGTGCGGTGGGTCACCGAGGTCACCCGACGGACCCGAACGCGGCGTCCATCTTCTTCGCCGCTTCCCCGGAGGCCGCGGCCACGCTCTTCCGCCCGCTGATGACCTCCTGGAACATCGTCGGCAGCACCAGCGAGGAGTCGATCTGCGACCACCCGGCGGACGCCGGCACGAACTTCGTCCCCGCGGCCAGGGTCTGCGCGAACGGCTTCACATAGGGCTGCTCGGCGGCGACCTGGGCCCGCACGTCCCCGAAGGTCGGCAGGAATCCCATCGCGTCGAACATCGACGCCTGCGTCTTCTTCGACGTGAGCCGCTCCATCAGCTGGACGGCCAGCGTCCGGTGCGAGGTGCTCTTCAGTACGCCGATGTTGTTGCCGCCGGCGAACGCGGGAGCGATCGACCCGGCCGAGACCCCGGGCAGCGGCACCACCGCGTACTCGCCCTTGACCTTCCCGGCCTCCACCGCCGTATGGCTGAAGTCGCCCCCGATCGCCATCCCGGCCTTGCCCGCCGCGAACGCGGTGATCGTGTCGTTGCCGCCCATGCCGGCGCACTTGGCGGCGGGACAGTTGTCGTCGGTGAAGAGCGAGGTGTACTCCTTGATGCCCTTCTGCGCGGCCGCGCCGTCGATCGCCGAGGCGTACGACCCGCCCTTGCCCACGGCCAGTTCGCCGCCGTTGGCCCAGATGAAGGGCATCGCGCCGTACGTGTAGGCGCCGCCGACGACGAGGCCGTACAACTCGGGTTTCGCGGCACGGATCTTGCGGGCGGTGGTGGCCAACTCGGCCATCGTCCTCGGGACTTCGAGGCCGAGTTCCTCGAAGACGTCGGTCCGGTAGTACAGGGCGCGGACCCCGACGTAGAACGGCGAGCCGTACACCTTGCCGTCCACGGTGACCGAGGTCCTTGCCGTGGGGTCGGTGTCCTTGGACTCGCTCCAGGCGCCGAACTCCTTGGTCACGTCGAGGAGTCCGCCGTCCTTCACATAGCCGGCGGTGTCGGTGTTGCCGTACTCCATCACGTCGGGTGCGGAGGACGGGTCGTTGAAGGCGGCCTTGACGCGTTGGGCGCGGGTCTCGACCGGGATGTACTCGACGTCGACCTTCGTGTCCTGGTGGGCCTTCTCGAAGGCGGTGACGACGGAGTCGACGACCTTCTCCTTCGGCTTGTTGCCGACCTCCTGGAAGAGCCAGACGCGCAGGGTGCCGGTCTTCTCGTCCTTGTCGGAGGAGGAGTTGGAGGAGGTCTGGGGGGCGCAGGCGGTGACGACCAGGGCGGCGAGGAGCAGGGAGGGGAGGTGGGGGGAGAGCTTCATGGAGTGGGCCTCCGGGCGCGTTGCAACATGTGCAATGACAGTTTCGCTCAACGCAACGGAGGTTAGAGTGTGCATGAACACGCCCACAAGAGGTCTCAACCAATCCGTGACACGCAAAAGGCCCCTGGGGCGCGTGGTGCGCACCCCAGGGGCCCTGTGAAGCTCAGCCGGGCGACCGGCCCGGTCGCCGCCGGTCTCAGCGGTCCTAGTTGTCGCCGCCCTTGTCGTCGTCCCCGGAACCCATGGACTCGTAGATCTCCTTGCACATGGGACACACGGGGTACTTCTTGGGATCGCGGCCGGGTACCCACACCTTGCCGCAGAGCGCCACGACGGGGGTCCCGTCGAGGGCGCTCGCCATGATCTTGTCCTTCTGGACGTAGTGCGCGAAGCGCTCGTGGTCGCCGTCGCCGTGGGAAGTCTGCGGCGTGGGCTCGACGAGGGTCCCCGTACCAGTCCCGCGCTCGGGCTCGAGAGTGCTCATATCGCCAAGAGTACTGAAGGTCACATGGATCAGTTCAGCGAAGGGTCGTCCGGGTAGGTGGCCACCATCGCGAGCTCGTTGCGCTGGCGGCGCAGCACCTCGCGCCACAGTCTCTCCGGGGACGGGGAGGAGACGTCGCCGGGTTCCGACTCGACGACGTACCAGGCGCCCTCCACCAGCTCGTCCTCCAGCTGACCTGGTCCCCAGCCGGCGTACCCGGCGAAGATGCGCAGGGAGCCGAGGGCCGAGGCGAGCAGCTCGGGCGGGGCCTCCAGGTCGACCAGGCCGATCGCGCCGTGCACTCTGCGCCAGCCCAGCGGGGCCCCGTCGACGGCCCCGCCGCCGGGTATGACGGCGACCCCCAGGGCGGAGTCCAGGGAGACCGGGCCGCCCTGGAAGACCACACCGGGCTCGCCCGCGAGGTCGGCCCAGCCCTCCAGGATGTCGCCCACGTCCACCGGGGTGGGCCGGTTGAGGACGACGCCGAGCGAGCCCTCCTCGTCGTGGTCGAGAAGGAGCACCACCGCGCGGTCGAAGTTCGGGTCCGCCAGGGCGGGCGTTGCCACGAGCAACCGCCCTGTGAGCGAGGACACCTCGGTCATGCCAGACATGATCCCGCATCTTCCCTCCGCGTGGGGAGGCAATGCCTGTCCACGAGTGGATGCAGCTCAGAGCGCAACGGTGCGCCGTCCGCGCACGCCAGGCGCCCGTGACCCCATGTGCCCGGCACCTAGCGGTTCGTGTTGTGACAGAGCTATGACGTGACTGAGCGGCACTTGGGCTTACAGAAGGGGGGTGGGCGGCGATTACCCTTTCCCTTCTGGCCCCTGCCCGACTCATCGGAACGCGAGATACATGACCGTCAACGGCTCTGACGACGTACTGCTTGTCCACGGCGGAACCCCGCTGGAGGGCGAGATCCGTGTCCGCGGTGCGAAGAACCTCGTACCGAAGGCCATGGTCGCCGCCCTGCTGGGCAGCGAGCCGAGTCGACTGCGCAACGTTCCGGACATCCGTGACGTGCGGGTCGTACGCGGACTGCTGCAACTGCACGGGGTGACGGTCCGTCCGGGTGAGGAACCGGGCGAGCTGGTGATGGACCCGACGCATGTGGAGAGCGCCAACGTCGCTGACATCGATGCCCACGCGGGTT
The DNA here is from genome assembly GCF_042669125.1 of Streptomyces sp. NPDC057253. NCBI lineage: Bacteria > Bacillati > Actinomycetota > Actinomycetes > Kitasatosporales > Streptomycetaceae > Streptomyces > Streptomyces sp. NPDC057253. The sequence goes on from NZ_JBHUXV010000043.1 coordinate 71,753, forward strand.
CCAGCCGGATCCCGATCCTGCTGTGCGGTCCGCTGCTGCACCGGCTCGGCCACGCCTTCATCCCCGGCCTCGGCGGCTGTGACATCGGCGGCCGGCCCATCGACTTCCACTTCGAGGTGCTGCGGCAGTTCGGCGCGACGATCGAGAAGCGCGCGGACGGACAGTTCCTGGAGGCGCCGCGGCGGCTGCGCGGCACGAAGATCCGGCTGCCGTACCCGTCGGTGGGCGCGACCGAGCAGGTGCTGCTGACGGCGGTGCTCGCCGAGGGTGTCACCGAGCTGTCCAACGCGGCGGTGGAGCCGGAGATCGAGGACCTCATCTGCGTGCTGCAGAAGATGGGCGCGATCATCGCGATGGACACCGACCGGACCATCCGCATCACGGGGGTGGACCGGCTCGGCGGCTACAACCACCGTGCCCTGCCGGACCGGCTGGAGGCCGCCTCCTGGGCGTCCGCGGCGCTGGCCACCGAGGGCAACATCTACGTCCGCGGCGCCCAGCAGCGCTCGATGATGACGTTTCTGAACACCTACCGGAAGGTGGGCGGGGCCTTCGAGATCGACGACGAGGGCATCCGGTTCTGGCACCCCGGTGGGCAGTTGAAGTCCATCGCGCTCGAGACGGACGTGCACCCGGGCTTCCAGACGGACTGGCAGCAGCCGCTCGTCGTGGCGCTCACCCAGGCCACGGGCCTGTCGATCATCCACGAGACGGTCTACGAGTCCCGCCTCGGCTTCACCTCCGCGCTCAACCAGATGGGTGCGCACATCCAGCTGTACCGCGAGTGCCTGGGCGGCTCGAACTGCCGCTTCGGCCAGCGCAACTTCCTGCACTCGGCGGTCGTCTCCGGCCCCACCAAGCTCCAGGGCGCCGACCTGGTCATCCCCGACCTCCGCGGCGGCTTCTCCTACCTGATCGCCGCCCTGGCGGCCCAGGGCACGTCCCGCGTCCACGGCATCGACCTGATCAACCGCGGCTACGAGAACTTCATGGAGAAGCTCGTGGAGCTCGGCGCGAAGGTCGAACTCCCCGGCAAGGCGCTCGGGTAACCGCAGCAGTCGTAGAAACGCCGATGGGGCGGCCACCCAAGTCCGGG
>NZ_JBHUXV010000044.1:0-71994 GCF_042669125.1 Streptomyces sp. NPDC057253
GGCCCCGCACCTCGAAAGGTGCGGGGCCCGTGAACCTGCCGGTGTCTCAGACCGCGGCCGGGTCCTCCTCGACGAGGAGGTTGCGGGTGCGGTTGGAGTCGACCGGGATGCCGGGGCCCATCGTGGTGCTGATGGCGGCCTTCTTGATGTAGCGGCCCTTGGCGGCGGACGGCTTCAGACGGATGATCTCCTCGAGCGCCGCACCGTAGTTCTCCACCAGCTTGGTGTCGTCGAACGACGTCTTGCCGATGATGAAGTGCAGGTTCGAGTGCTTGTCGACGCGGAACTCGATCTTGCCGCCCTTGATGTCCGTGACAGCCTTCGTCACGTCCGGGGTCACGGTGCCGGTCTTGGGGTTCGGCATGAGACCACGGGGACCGAGCACGCGGCCGAGGCGGCCGACCTTGCCCATGAGGTCCGGGGTGGCGACGACGGCGTCGAAGTCCAGACGGCCCTTCGACACCTCGTCGATCAGCTCGTCGGCGCCGACGATGTCGGCGCCCGCGGCACGAGCGGCCTCGGCACGGTCACCGGTCGCGAAGACCAGGACCCGGGCGGTCTTACCGGTGCCGTGCGGGAGGTTCACGGTGCCACGGACCATCTGGTCGGCCTTGCGCGGGTCGACACCCAGACGGAAGGCGACCTCGACGGTGCCGTCGAACTTGGTCGTGGAGGTCTCCTTGGCGAGACGGACGGCCTCGAGCGGGGCGTACAGCTTCTCCCGGTCGATCTTCTCGTCCGCAGCGCGAAGGGCCTTGCTGCGCTTGCTCACAACTGCTCCTGTGTGTTCTTAGGAGTCGTGGTACGGGCCGAGCCGGCCCTGCCACTTCTGCTTGATGTACGGGGGGTTGGGGCTCAGCCCTCGACCGTGACGCCCATGGAACGCGCGGTACCGGCGATGATCTTCGCGGCGGCGTCCAGGTCGTTGGCGTTGAGGTCGGGGAGCTTGGTGGTGGCGATCTCGCGGACCTGCGCCTCGGTGATCTTGGCGACCTTGGTCTTGTGCGGCTCGCCGGAGCCCTTCTCGATGCCCGCGGCCTTGAGGATCATCTTCGCGGCCGGCGGCGTCTTGGTGATGAAGGTGAAGGAGCGGTCCTCGTAGACCGTGATCTCCACCGGGATCACCCAGCCACGCTGCGACTCGGTCGCGGCGTTGTACGCCTTGCAGAACTCCATGATGTTGACGCCGTGCTGACCCAGCGCGGGGCCGACCGGCGGAGCCGGGTTGGCGGCACCGGCCTGGATCTGGAGCTTGATGAGCCCCGTGACCTTCTTCTTCTTGGGAGGCATAGCTCTCCGGGTCCTTTCGATTCGGGTCCTGCCTGCGCTCGGGGACCACCCGGACGCAGGCATACCGCACAACGATAGCGGGTATAGATGCGCGGCCAAAAACCGAGCAGGTCAGACAGGCTCTGAAAGCCCGCCTGACCTGCTCGGAAGCTCTGTCCGGAAGAAGCTAGTTCTTCTGGATCTGGTCGAAGGACAGCTCGACCGGGGTCTCGCGGCCGAAGATCTCCACCAGGCCCTTGACCTTCTTGGAGTCGGCGTTGATCTCGTTGATCGTGGCCTGGAGGGTGGCGAAGGGGCCGTCGGTGACGGTGACCGAGTCGCCGACCTCGAAGTCCAGGACCTGGACCTCGACCTTGCGGGCCGGAGCCGGCTTGCCCTCGGCCTCGGCGGCCTCGCGGGCGGCCTTCTCCTCGGCCTCCGGGGCGAGCATCTTGACGATCTCGTCCAGGGTCAGCGGGTACGGGTCGTAGGCGTTGCCCACGAAGCCGGTCACGCCGGGGGTGTTGCGGACGACGCCCCAGGACTCGTTCGTCAGGTCCATGCGCACCAGCACATAGCCGGGGAGCTTGTTCTGACGGATCGTCTTGCGGTCGCCGTTCTTGATCTGGACGACCTCTTCCTGGGGCACCTCGGCCTGGAAGATGTAGTCCTCGACGTTCAGCGAGACGGCACGCTGTTCGAGGTTGGTCTTCACGCGGTTCTCGTAACCGGCGTAGGTGTGGATGACGTACCACTCGCCGGGAAGGGTCCGCAGCTCCTCGCGCAGGGCGGCGACGGGGTCGACCGGCTCGGCCGGCTCTTCCTCTTCCGCCTCGTCCTCGACGGCCTCGACGTCACCACCGGACTCGACCTCGGCCTCGCCCTCGACGTGCAGAGCGGATTCCTCGGCGGCCTCGCCGGCCTCGGCGTCGGCAGCCTCGACCTCGTCCAGGTCCTCGTCCGCGCCCTCGACGATGTCGAGCTCGTCGTCGACAGACTCGTCGGGCTCGATGGCGTCGTTCAGGTTCTGGTCAGACACGGTGGCTGCTTCTTCCTGGATACTTAGGGGTGGAACATGCGAAAAGGGGCGCCGGTAACCTCGGCGCCCTTCGCTCTGTGCTCAGCCGAATACGTACTTGGCGGCGTGGTTGAGTCCATAGTCAATCACGGTCACCAGACCGATCATGACGAGGACGAAGACGATCACCACGGTCGTGTACGTCGTCAGCTGGTTCCGCGTCGGCCAGACGACCTTGCGGAGTTCTGCGACGATCTGCCGGTAGAAGGTCGCCAGACGCTTCAGCGGGCCCTTCTTGGCACGCTTGCCGCCCTTGCGGGTCTTCTTCTGGGTCTCCGGCACTTCATCCTGGGCGCCAGGCGTATCGATGGAGCCCACGGCGTCCGCCATTCGTCCTCACCTGTTCCCGGGTCGTGGCCGTGCCGCGCCCGGTCGGAGCCGCACGGCGGTGCAGTGCTGTACGTACATGCGCACACATCCTGGCGGGGAGGTGTGTAGCAGGGCCGGAGGGACTTGAACCCCCAACCGCCGGTTTTGGAGACCGGTGCTCTACCAATTGAGCTACGACCCTTTGCGTGCCCCCCAACGTACCGCATCCGACCGGGTGCTCGGTGTGCACCTGGCGGGGCGGCTGCTGAAGGCCAACGAGGTGAGAGTGTACGTGGTCCGCGGCCCCCCGTCGAACAGAAAGCGCCCGTAGGGGCCTTGGGGAAGGAAGATCGCCCAGCGTGCGGTGCGAATCCGGACGGTTGTTCCACTGTTGTTCAGTCTGTGAAACCCGTGTGCCGGGGAAGTTTCCGGTCTGGAACGATGGGCCCCATGAGCGCTGCAACCCCTCCCACCGAGCGCCGGGTCTCCGCCCGAGTCGGCGCGATCTCCGAGTCCGCCACCCTCGCCGTGGACGCCAAGGCCAAGGCCCTCAAGGCCGCCGGGCGTCCGGTGATCGGCTTCGGCGCCGGTGAGCCGGACTTCCCGACCCCGGACTACATCGTCCAGGCCGCGATCGAGGCCTGCTCGAACCCGAAGTACCACCGCTACACGCCGGCCGGCGGCCTGCCCGAGCTGAAGGCCGCGATCGCCGCGAAGACGCTGCGCGACTCCGGCTACGAGGTCGACGCGTCCCAGATCCTGGTGACCAACGGCGGCAAGCAGGCGATCTACGAGGCCTTCGCCGCGATCCTCGACCCGGGCGACGAGGTCATCGTCCCGGCGCCGTACTGGACGACGTACCCGGAGTCGATCCGGCTGGCCGGCGGTGTCCCGGTGGAGGTGGTCGCCGACGAGACGACCGGCTACCGGGTCTCCGTCGAGCAGCTGGAGGCGGCCCGCACCGAGAACACCAAGGTCGTCCTCTTCGTCTCGCCCTCCAACCCGACCGGTGCCGTCTACAGCCGCGAGCAGATCGAGGAGATCGGCCGCTGGGCGCTCGAGAAGGGCCTGTGGGTCCTCACCGACGAGATCTACGAGCACCTGGTCTACGGCGACGCCGAGTTCCACTCCCTGCCGGTGGTCGTGCCCGAGCTCGCCGACAAGACCGTCGTGGTCAACGGTGTCGCCAAGACGTACGCCATGACCGGCTGGCGGGTGGGCTGGATCATCGGCCCGAAGGACGTCGTCAAGGCCGCGACGAACCTCCAGTCGCACGCCACGTCCAACGTGTCGAACGTCGCCCAGGTCGCCGCCCTCGCCGCGGTCTCCGGCAACCTCGACGCGGTGGCGGAGATGCGCACGGCCTTCGACCGCCGCCGCAAGACGATCGTCCGCATGCTCAACGAGATCGACGGCGTCTTCTGCCCCGAGCCCGAGGGTGCCTTCTACGCCTACCCGTCGGTCAAGGAGCTGCTCGGCAAGGAGATCCGCGGCAAGCGTCCGCAGGACACGGTGGAGCTCGCCGCGCTGATCCTGGAGGAGGCCGAGGTCGCGGTCGTCCCGGGCGAGGCCTTCGGCACGCCGGGTTACCTGCGGCTGTCGTACGCGCTGGGTGACGAGGATCTCGTCGAGGGCGTCAGCCGGATCCAGAAGCTGCTGGCGGAGGCGCAGGACTGAGCCGCCGTACCGGAAGCACCCCCTCCGTGGAGGGGGTGCTTTTTTGTGCGAGCAAGACCACTAAAGGGGAAAGCGGTACCGGGACGCCCGTGGCGTACGGCAGGATCGGCGAATGGAGCGTGTACGTGATGTCTCTGAGCTGCCGAAAGCCCATCTGCATCTGCACTTCACCGGCTCGATGCGCCCGGGGACGGTTCTGGAACTGGCCGACAAGTACGGGGTACGACTGCCCGAGGCGCTGGTCGACGCGCTGACCAGCGGGGAGCCGCCGAGGCTGCGGGCCACGGACGAGCGCGGCTGGTTCCGGTTCCAGCGGCTGTACGACGCCGCCCGCTCGTGCCTCAGGGAGCCCGAGGACATCCGGCGGCTGGTGCGGGAGGCCGCGGAGGAGGACGTGCGCGACGGGTCGGGGTGGCTGGAGATCCAGGTCGACCCGACCTCGTACGCGCCCCGGCTCGGTGGGCTGATCCCGGCGCTGGAGATCATCCTGGACGCGGTGGAGACGACCTCGCGGGAGACCGGGCTCGGGATGCGGGTGCTGGTGGCCGCGAACCGGATGAAGCACCCGCTGGACGCGCGCACGCTGGCCCGGCTGGCGGTGCGGTACGCGGACCGGGGCGTGGTCGGCTTCGGCCTGTCGAACGACGAACGCCGGGGCATGGCCCGGGACTTCGACCGCGCCTTCCACATCGCGCGCGAGGGCGGCCTGCTGTCGGCGCCGCACGGCGGCGAGCTGGCGGGTCCTGCCTCGGTGCGGGACTGCCTGGACGACCTGGACGCGAACCGGATCGGGCACGGGGTGCGCGCGGCGGAGGACCCGCGGCTGCTGAAGCGGCTCGCGGACCGGGGGGTGACGTGCGAGGTGTGCCCGGCGTCGAACGTGGCGCTCGGCGTGTACGAGAAGCCGGAGGACGTTCCGCTGCGCACCCTCTTCGAGGCCGGCGTACCGATGGCCCTGGGTGCCGACGACCCCCTGCTCTTCGGCTCCCGCCTGGCCGCGCAGTACGAGATCGCCCGCCGCTACCACGCCTTCACGGACGCGGAACTCGCGGAACTGGCCCGCCAGTCGGTACGGGCCTCGGCGGCACCGGAGGACATGAAGACGAAGCTGCTGTCGGGGGTGGACGACTGGCTCAGCGGCCCGGCCTCCTGACGTGGGCCGGGCCTGACGGTCACACCGATTCCCCCGCTGCCGCGATTCCGCCCAGCAGGGTCCGGGCCAGCCGGGCGGCGAACTCCTCCACCGGCGGCCGTACGCCGTCCTGGGTGGCGTCGTAGGCGAACGCCCGTTGCGCGCAGGCTCCCAGCAGGAGGGAGGCGGCGGCGAAGGTGTCGGCGGTGAGGGCGACCCGGCCGATGGACTGCTCGGCGCGGAGGTAGGTGTCGAGCCACTCGATCGGCTTGTGCGGGCCGGAGTCCATCTCGCGCATCGCGTCGTCGTGACGCCGCTTGAGCTGGGTCTCGGCGTACAGCGAGGCGGCGATCGGAAAGCTCTGCTCGTAGAAGAGGGCGGCCTGGCGGGCGATCTCGGTGAGGTTCTCCTCCAGGCTGTTGCGGCCCGGCTCGGCGGCGAGGGCGTGCAGCAGGGGGGCCAGTTTCGGGAGGCGTTCCGCGAGGACGCGGATGAACACCTCCTCCTTGCTGGCGAAGTACTTGTACAGCGCCGCCTCGGAGCAGCCGGCCGCCTTGGCGATCTCCTTGGTCGTGGCACGCGCGAGCCCAACGGTGAGCATCAGCTCGTGGGCGGCGTCGAGGATGCGAACGCGGGCCGGACCGGGCTTGGGCTCCATGCTGTGCGTTTCTCCTTGGGTCGGATGTGGGTCGGATGGCGGGCTTGACGGGTGGGTGAGTACTTACCCACTCTAGAAGGAGGCAGAGGTGAGTGAATACTCACCCACCTCCTTCGAGTACGGGAGTACCCATGAAACTCACGGTTTTCGGTGCCACCGGGGGCATAGGGCGCGAGCTCGTCCGGCAGGGCCTGGCGGCAGGCCATGAGGTCACGGCGGTCGTCCGGGATCCTGCCCGGCTGGCCGTCACCGGCGCACGGCTGGAGGTGGTGCGTGCGGATCTCACCGACCCGGAGGTCCTGCGGCCCGCCGTGACCGGGCGGGACGCGGTGCTGTCCGGGCTCGGGCCGCGGGCCCGCAAGGACGCCGGAATCGCGACGCGGCTGACCCGCATCGTCCTGGCCGCGATGGAGGCGGAGCAGGTCCGGCGGGTCCTGGTCGTCAGCGCGGGGCCGGTCGGGCCGGCGCCCGCGGAGGACGGGGCGGTGGACCGGTGGATGCGGGGGCTCGTGTCCGCCGTACTGAAGGATGTCTACGCCGATCTGCGCGAGATGGAGGCGGAGCTGGCGGCGAGCGGTACGGACTGGACCGTCGTGCGTCCGCCGCGCCTTCAGAACAAGCCCGTGACCGGCGAGTATCGCGTGGTGGCCGGGGGTTTTCCGGCTCGGGGACGGTTCATCGCGCGGGCGGATGTGGCGCACGCGATGCTGGGGATGGTCGGGGACGCGGGGGTGGTGAAGCAGGGGGTGGGGGTGGCGTACTGACGCTCTGGTGGCGTACGACGCTTTCGGGCCTGGTCGGCCACAGGTTCTACAGGTTGACGCCCACGGTCACCGGTTCGTTGACCAAGGTGATCCCGAAGGTGTCCCGTACGCCCTTGACGACCTCTCGGGCCAGGGCGAGGAGGTCCTCGGTGGTGGCGTCGCCCCGGTTGGTGAGGGCCAGGGTGTGCTTGGTGGAGATGCGGGCGGGGCCGGTGCCGTAGCCCTTGGTGAAGCCGGCCTTGTCGATCAGCCAGGCCGCGGAGGTCTTGGTGTGGCCGTCGCCCGCGGGGTAGGCGGGGGGTTCGGCGTCCTCGCCGAGGTGCTGCTTCACGCGCGCGTGGAACTCATCGAACTGGGCGGCCGTGAGGATGGGGTTGGTGAAGAAGGAGCCGGCCGACCAGGTGTCGTGGTCGTCGGGGGCCAGGACCATGCCCTTGCCCGCGCGCAGCTTCAGGACGGTCTCGCGGGCGTCGGCGAGGGGGACGCGGTCGCCGGGTTCGACGCCGAGGGTGCGGGCGGTCTCGGCGTACTTGATCGGCGCGGAGAGGCCGCCGGCGTCCTCCAGCTCGAAGTGGACCCGCAGGACGACGTAGCGGGTGGGGTCCTGCTTGAAGCGGCTGTGGCGGTAGGAGAAGGCGCAGTCGTCGTTGGTGAGGGTGACGGTCTCGCCGGTGTGGCGGTCGTAGGCGGTGACCTCGGTGATGGTGGAGGACACCTCCTGGCCGTAGGCGCCGACGTTCTGGATGGGAGTCGCGCCGGCGGAGCCGGGGATGCCGGCGAGGCACTCGATACCGGCGAGTCCGGCGTCGACGGCGCGGGCGACGGCGTCGGTCCACACTTCGCCGGCGGCGAGTTCGAGGTGGGTGCCGGTGAGTTCGAAGCCCCGGGTGCCGATGACGAGGGCGGTGCCCTCGAACCCCTTGTCCCCGATGACGAGGTTGGACCCGCCGCCGATGACGAGGAGGGGGGTGCGGGTCCTGTCGGCCTCGCGGACGACCTCGATCACCTCGGCGTCGGTCACCGCGGTGACGAGCCGGGTGGCGGGGCCGCCCAGGCGGAAGGTGGTGAGGGGGGCGAGGGGGGCGTCGTGTCGTTCCTGCACGCGGTACAGGGTACGGGGGGCTTGGGGTGTGGCCGGGTGCGGCTGGGTGGGGGCGGGCGTTTTTGCGCAGTTCCCCGCGCCCCTGAGATGCCTGCGGCGGCCCGTTGCTGTTCGGTGGGGGCGTGTGTAGCGCGTGCGGTCCGGTGGGTGGGTCGGTGCCGGGGTGGGGGGTATCCGTCCTCGGTCCGGCGGCTCGGTCCTTCAAGTGGTGCTCGGTTCCGGACGCCGGCCGCTGCGGGCGGACACCCCCCACCCCGTCCCCTTCACGCCGTACGCGGCCAACGGCACGTCGTGGCACAGGTGACTGCACCCACCCAGGGGCGCGGGGAACTGCGCGACAAGCCACGACGCACCCGCACCCGCTCGACAACCGAACCCGGCACATCAGTAGGCGCCCGGCCCAAGCCCAGCGCAGCGGGGGCGCGGGGAACTGCGCGACCAGCCCCCACACACCCGCACCCGCCCCACAACCGCACCCGGCACCCCAGAAGGCGCCCGGCCCAAGCCCAGCGCAGCGGTCCCGCCCTCCCCGGACGGGACCGTCGACCTGACCAGGCAGCTCAGCCAGCCACCCCCTCCAACTCCCGCACCTCCTCAGTAACCCCCCGCACCACATCCCCCGCAACCCGCTTCCGCGAAGGAATCAGCAGAGCCGCCAGCCCAGCGACCGCCACAACCCCCGCCCCAGTGACCAGCGCCGGCCGAAGCCCGTCCACGAAGGACTGGCCCGTCTCGTAGCCGCCCTGCGCGGAGAAGATCGACGCCATGACCGCGATTCCCAGCGCCCCACCCACCTCACGCAACGCGTTGTTCGCCCCGGAAGCGATGCCCTGCTCCGAGGGCCGCACGCTCGACATGACCAGGTTGGACGCGGGGGCGAAGAACAGGGCCATGCCGATGCCGCTGAGGACGAGACCGGGAAGCTGCGAGCCGTAGGACGCGTCGACGGTGACGACGGACGCCAGGTACGCGAGCCCCGCCGCCTGGAAGAACAGCCCCGTCGCCACGACCGGGCGCCCGCCGATGCGGTCGGAGAGGATCCCGGCGATCGGCGCGACGAGCATCGGCATGCCGGTCCACGGCAGCATCCGCAGCCCCGCCTCGGTGGGCGAGTAACCGAGAACACCCTGCATGTACTGGCTGAGCAGGAAGATCGAACCGAACATCCCGAGGAACATGAGGAGGCTCGCCGCGTTGATGCCGGAGAAGGCCCGGGACCGGAACAGCCGCATCGGAAGCATGGGGTTCTTGGCCCGCGTGCTGTAGAGGACGAACGCGGCCAGAAGCGCACCGCCCGCGAACAGGGCCAGCAGCACCAGGGAGTCGGTCCAGCCGTCGGACGGGCCGCGGACCAGGCCGTAGACGACACCGAAGAGACCACCGCTGGCGAGCAGCGTGCCGGGGATGTCGAGGCGCGCCCCCGTGCCGTGGGACTCGGCGAGACGGACCCGGGCGAGGGGCAGCAGGACGACGCCGAGCGGGACGTTCAGCCAGAAGATCCACTGCCAGGAGATGTGCTCGGTGAGGCTCCCGCCGATCAGCGGTCCGGACGCGACCGCGAGTCCGTTGACGGCGCCCCAGATGCCGTACGCCATTCCGCGCCTGGCGGCGGGGACGGCCGCGGTGAGGAGGGTGAGCGTGAGCGGCATCATGATCGCCGCGCCCACGCCCTGGACCGCGCGGGCGGCGATGAGGGAGTCGATGCCGGGGGCCAGGGCCGCGGCGGCCGAGGCGCCGGTGAAGATCGTGAGGCCGACCAGGAAGAGCCGGCGGCGGCCGAAGCGGTCACCGAGGGCCGCGCCGGTCATCAGCAGGACGGCGAAGGTCAGCGTGTAGGCGCTGACGGTCCATTCGAGGTCGTGCAGCGCTCCGCCGAGGTCCTCGCGGATGGAGGGCAGGGCGGTGGTGACGACGAGGTTGTCGAGGGCCGCCATGAATCCGGCGACGCTGGTGATGACGAGGGCCCAGAGGGCTCCCCCGCGGCGTGCGGTCGGTGTGGCTTGCGCTTGCTGTGACATCGCTCCCCCAACGGGTGATTAGTTATTGGTCACTAAGTTTCTCGATCATGAAAAGGCGCCGATGACGCCTCCTCCGCTGAGCTCACTTCTCCAGCCGGCCCGTGACCCGCGCCGACGGATAGAGCCCTTCCCAGACCCGGTGCTCGGGCGGGAACCCCATCGCCACCAGGCAGTTGATCAACATCCCGTACGCCAGGAAGGTCGTCGTCTCGTTGACGTCGGCGCCGAGCGGCAGATGGACGGTGTCCCACAACCGCATCCAGCCGGCCCGCACCGCCTCGCCGAACTCATGGTCGCCCTCCTGCTCGGCGGCGCCCACCGCGACATACATCTGCATCTGCATCCGAAGCCGCTCGGGCTGCTCCGTGATGACCCGGGTGTACGCGTCCGCCATGGCATGAAGGGCCTCTTCGCCCTCCAGACCTTTGGACGCCTCCTCGAAGGTGCGGATGGTGTCGTCCACGCAGCGCTCCGCCGCCGCCACGAAGATCGCCTTCTTCCCCGGGAAGAGCCGGAAGAGATACGGCTGCGAGACCTCGACCCGCTTGGCGATCGCCTCGGTCGAGGTGCCGTGGTAACCGCCGCGGGCGAACTCGATCATCGCCGCACGAATGACGCTCTCGCGCCGCTCTTCCGCACTCATCCTGGCCATGCGGCTAAGTTAGTACTCAATCACTAACTTGGCAAGAGGCGGATCGCGGAGGAAATGTAAGGAGCGCCCCACCATGGAGGACGCTCCTTACATCGGCACCTGGAGGCAGCCCTCAGGCCAGTCGTACGACGGCTCGCGACATGCCCAGGACCTTCTGCCCGGCGCTGGTCGCCGTGAGGTCCACGCGGACCGTGTTGTCGTCGAGCTTGGCGGCGACCTTGGCGCTGACCTCGATGGTGGCGCCCTGGTCGTCGTTCGGGACCACGACGGGCTTGGTGAAACGCACGCCGTACTCGACGACCGCGCCCGGGTCGCCGGCCCAGTCGGTCACCACGCGGATCGCCTCGGCCATGGTGAACATGCCGTGCGCGATGACGTCCGGCAGCCCGACCTCCTTGGCGAACTTCTCGTTCCAGTGGATGGGGTTGAAGTCCCCGGAGGCGCCCGCGTACTGGACGAGGGTGGCGCGGGTCACGGGGAAGGTCCGGGCGGGCAGCTCGGTGCCGACCTCGACGTCGCCGTATGCGATCTTCGCCGTCATGTTCTTCGTCACGCCCCCTCGGCCGCGCGGGCGACCAGCTTGGTCCAGGCGGTCACGACGTGCTCGCCGGCCTCGTCGTGGACCTCGCCGCGGATGTCCAGGATGTCGTTGCCGGCCATGGACTTGATCGCCTCGATGGTGGAGGTGACCGTCAGCCGGTCGCCGGCGCGCACGGGGCGGACGTAGGCGAACTTCTGGTCTCCGTGCACCACGCGGCTGTAGTCCAGCCCGAGCTGCGGGTCCTGGACGACCTGGCCGGCCGCCCTGAAGGTGATGGAGAAGACGAAGGTCGGCGGGGCGATCACATCGGGGTGGCCGAGCGCCTTGGCGGCTTCCGGGTCCGTGTACGCGGGGTTGGTGTCCCCCACCGCCTCGGCGAACTCGCGGATCTTCTCCCGGCCCACCTCATAGGGGTCGGTGGGCGGGTAGCTCCGCCCCACGAAGGACTGGTCGAGTGCCATGGCCTCGGCACCTCCTGGTTGCTCTACTGGCCGGTACGGGGTCGCTCAACGACGCGAGGCCGCCCCCGATCTCTCGGGGACGGCCTCGTGTACGAGCCTGATTTATCGCGTCTCGCGGTGCGCGGTGTGCGCGTTGCAACGCGGGCAGTGCTTCTTCATCTCCAGTCGGTCCGGGTTGTTACGCCGGTTCTTCTTGGTGATGTAGTTCCGCTCCTTGCACTCCACGCAGGCCAGCGTGATCTTCGGGCGGACGTCGGTGGCAGCCACGTGAGTGCTCCTTGACGAACGGATGGGATGGTTTAACGCATAGAAGAGTAGCCGATCGAAGGACCGACCCCGCAATCGGCTACTGTCAGTAGCGGTGACCGGACTTGAACCGGTGACACAGCGATTATGAGCCGCTTGCTCTACCGACTGAGCTACACCGCTGAGATGCGATCCGTTCCCGCCTTGCGACGGGAACCTCACACACCAGAGCCCCAATACGGAATCGAACCGTAGACCTTCTCCTTACCATGGAGACGCTCTGCCGACTGAGCTATTGGGGCGAGCGATGAAGACATTACACGGTCCGCAGCCGTTCACCCAAATCCGTTTCGTGGCGCCCCGGGTGCCTTGATCCACGGGCTTCACGGAGGTCTCGGGCGCCTCTCCCGCACGGCGGACCACACCGGTACGACTATTGCGCTCCTCCCTGTGACGGGGGCGCGGCCACCCTAGGCTCGACTCACTCTGCGTGATCTTGCGTCCCTTGCGCGGTTCCGGTGGCTCCGGGCAGCGCAGCCCCGAGCCCCTGGAGCGCGATGCCCGACAGCCAGCCGCAGCCGCACCACTCCTCGTCGTCCTGGTCGGGCGCCCCGTCGTCGGGCGGACCGGACGGGGCCGGCCTCCTGTTGTGCGGGGCGCGGCTCACCGACGGCCGGACCGTGGACGTACGGCTGGGCGGCGGGCGCATCGAGGCGGTCGGTACGGCCGGGAGCCTGGCCATGGGCGGCACGCGCGCGCGTGGGGCGCGCGTGGACCTGAGCGGCTACCTCCTGCTGCCGGCCCCGGCCGAGCCGCACGCCCACGCCGACACCGCACTGTCGGCCGACGTCGAGGGACCGCTCTCCTACGACCCCCACGATGTCCAGCGCCGGGCCACCGAGGCCGCCCTGCTCCAGCTCGGGCACGGCGCGACCGCGCTCAGGGCACACGTGCGCGTGGGGGACGTCCAGGGCCTCGGCGCGCTGGCCGCCGTACTCCAGGCCCGGCGTTCGCTGCGCGGGCTCGCCGAGTTGACCGCGGTGGCGATGCCACGGGTGCTGACCGGGGTGGCCGGCGCCGAGGGGCTCGCGATGCTCCGGGACGCGCTGAAGATGGGCGCCTCGGTGGTGGGCGGCTGCCCGGACCTCGACCCCGATCCGACCGGCTACGCGGAGGCGGTCCTGGAGGTGGCCTCGGAGTACGGCTGCCCCGTCGACCTGCACACCGACGCCGCCGACCCTGCCCGTCTCGCCCGGCTCGCCGCGATGGCCGGCGGACTGCGGCCCGGTGTGACCCTCGGCCCCTGCGCGGGCCTCGACCACCTGCCCACCGAGGTGGTGTCCAGGACCGCCGACCAGCTCGCGGCGGCCGGGGTGGCGGTGGTGTGCCTGCCGCAGGGCTGCTGCGGGGGCGTCGACGACCGGCGGGGTACGGCGGCCACCGCGGCCACGGCTCCGGTACGGCTGCTGCGCGCGGCCGGGGTCCGGGTGGCGGCCGGGAGCGGGGCGCTGCGGGACGTCTCGAACCCGGTGGGGCGCGGTGACCCCCTGGAGGCCGCGTATCTGCTCGCCTCCCGCCACGGGCTGCGGCCCGAGGACGCCTACGACACGGTGAGCTGCTCCGCGCGGGCCGTCCTCGGGCTCCCCGAGGTGCGCGTGGAGGCGGGCTTCCCGGCCGAGCTGCTCGCGGTACGCGGCGACCGCCTGGCCGGCGCGCTCTCCCTGGCGTACAGCCGGATCGTGGTGCACGGGGGGCGCGTGGTGGCGCGGACCAGCGCGGTACGGGAGTACTGCAACTCGGCGACGTCGGAGTTGGGGTTGCCTCGGCAGGGGCGGGGGGAGGTGTCGTAGGGGCGGGCGCTGGAGGGGTGGAGGGTGCGGGCTGTGGCTGCTTGAGGGGCGGGGTGTGGGGTCGCGGTTGATTGAGGGGCGGGGTGTGAGGTCTGCGCTTGATTGAGGGGGCGAGGGTGTCGGCTGGACCTGTCTGAGGGCGCCGGGGTGGTGCGCGGCTGGTCGGTCGCAGGGGCCGTCGGCGCCGGACGGCACAGGCGGATGCGGCTGTTGGGGCGTACGGTCGAAGACATGCGCATTGTCATCGCTGGAGGACATGGTCAGATCGCGCTGCGGCTGGAGCGACTGCTCGCCGCGCGTGGGGACGAGGCCGCGGGGATCATCCGCCGCGCGGAGCAGAGCGACGACCTTCGGGACATCGGCGCCGAACCGGTCGTGCTGGACCTGGAGTCGGCCTCGGTCGAGGAGGTCGCGGCCGTTCTGCAGGGCGCCGACGCGGCGGTCTTCGCGGCGGGCGCGGGTCCGGGCAGCGGCGCGGCCCGCAAGGACACGGTGGACAAGGCGGCGGCGGTGCTGTTCGCGGACGCGGCGGTCCAGGCCGGCGTACGACGCTTCGTGATCGTGTCGTCCATGGGCGCCGACCCGCACCACGAGGGCGACGAGATCTTCGACGTGTACCTGCGCGCCAAGGGCGAGGCGGACGCCTATGTGAGCGGCCTGGACTCCCTGGACTGGACGATCCTGCGCCCGGGTGCGCTCACGGACGACCCGGGCAAGGGCCTCGTACGGCTGGAGGCGCACACCGGGAGGGGCTCGGTCCCGCGCGACGACGTGGCCGCCGTAATCGCGGAGTTGCTGGACACGCCCGCGACCGCCGGGCTGACGCTGGAGCTGATCAGTGGCTCCACGCCGGTGTCGGTGGCGGTCAAGTCGGTGGCGGGCAACTGAGGGCGGGCGCAGGGGGCGTGCCGGCCGCGCGGGAGGCACTTCGGCGGCCGGCCGTGCGGACTCGGGGCGGGGCGTAGGGCTTTGGGCTCACCGGGGCACGGGGTCGGGCGGGGAGCGTAGGCCGCCCGGCGCACGAGGGTCGTAGGTGGCCCGTGCCCGGCAGGTCGGAACTGCGAGAGCCCGGCTCAGAAGAGCGGGGGCTGGCCGGAGCGCGGCTCAGAAGAGTGGGAGCTGGCCGGGGACGGTCGGGACCGTGTACCCGTCCAACGACGGCTGTGCCGCTCCGAGTTCCGCCTGTCTGCGGGAGCCCGGGCAGGAGACCAGTTGACCTCTCTCGCGGGCTCCGGGCGGATCGTGCCGGGCGAAGCGACCGGCGACGACCGCGATCTCGCGACGGCATTCGGGGCAGAGCCTGCGACGACTGGACATGCAGTCAGTGTGCCCCGGACGGGCGGGGATCGTGCGTCTTGGAGCCCTCGCCCCCTCCCCCACCCCCAATAGGCCGTTCTCGAAGGGGTATTCGGAAACGACAGCGGTATCCGTCGATTCTGAGGAGGTACGTGCCGTGCGCTCCTTCAAGCGCTGGCTCGACCGCAGTCTGACCGCACAGGCGGTCTTGGTTTTCCTTGTGTGTGTGGGTGTCACTGCTCTGATCCGCTGGGACCGCGACCCTGTCGTGTGGGTGGTCCGAGGGGCGCTCTTCACCGCCGTCACCATGACGTTCGTGGCCGTACAGCGCCGCAGGGCCCGCCGCGCGGCAGGCACCGACTCACGTGGACTCGTCGAACTCGGCCGCAGGATCCGGCATCGCGAGGTGCCGACCGACCCCGAGGAACGGGCGGCCATGCGAAGGCTGGTGGACGATCAGTTGGAGCGCTTCGAACGCAACGCCCGCTGGCTGCCGTACTGGCTGGGCTTCATGGGCCTGATGGCGGCCGCGATCCTCGCCCTGGGCGTGGCCACCGGTTCGGTGGTCTTCCCGCTCGTCTTCGCACTCGGCACGGCCGCCTTCTGCTGCTGGATCCTCTGGGTGCGCCGCCGCACCCTGGACCGCTTCCACTACATGCGCTCGGCCCTGCAGAAAGAACACGAACACGCGTCCTGACCCACGCCCCGACCGGTGAGACACATCACGCCGTCCCGAGTCACGCACCCCGAGACCCCCGAACACGAAGAGACCCCCTCCGCCCTGCGTTTCCGCAGTTCGGAGAGGGTCTCTTTCTCAGCGTGGCGGCGCCAGGATTCGAACCTGGGAAGGCTGAGCCGGCAGATTTACAGCGGGCCGCTTCCCGGCCATCTGACCTGCGGTTACCGACAGTTGAGGCGCGCTGGGGGGACACCTGGGGGAAACCGATGCTTGAGGGCGAGACGAGCGACAGATAGCGAAGGCCCCGGGGCTCAATGCATCCCAGCCCAGGGGCGGCTGCCGCCACCTCCACTGATCGAAAGCTTTCACTCTTGATCGAAACCCTCCGATCAAGATCGAGATTCAAACTGCCCTCTGATCCGCTTGACGTCTCGTCCCGCCGTGCTTCAAAATCAAGCTCACTGAACGATCGACTGAAGCGGGAAGGAGGCGACATGCCTAACCACAACGATGGCACTGGCGCTGGCCTCATCGCTTTCATCGACAGAGCTGCCAAGCGTGGTGAGATCCCCCGGGGGACAGCAACGGCACTGCGGATCTCGGTTACGCACATCCTCGGCACGGAAGAGGTCGAGTTTGATGCCATCGACATCCGCTCGCTGGACGTAGAGGATCTCATCCAACGCTTCGAGAATCTGAAGAGTGCTGAGCTCAGCCCCGCCAGCATCTCGACGTACCGATCTCGCTTCCGCCAAGCCGTTAGCATGTACAAGAAGTACTTGGATGGCGGCTCTTGGAAGCCTGTTATCAAGATCCGGCGACCGAAGAACGGGACAAACGGACGCTCAACGGAGGAGAAGTCGCCCACGGCTAGCGACGACATCGAGGCAGGTACGGAGATCGCTGTTGATCAAGTGCCTACGCAGTCGGCGCCGCTGACCCATCGCTCCGACGCAGTGGCTCAACCTGCCCTGGTGTCTTACTCATTGCCGCTGCGACCAGACCTCATTGTGAGAATTGAGCTTCCGATCGATCTCACTGGGGCAGATGCCGCCCGTATTTCAGCCTTTGTGAAAAGTTTGGCGTTCGACGAACGTCTACAACTGCCTCCAGGTAGATCCGACGCTGGAGGGCCCCCCGACCAGGAGCGCCGTGATGCCGGGTAAAAATGAAGCGGCGACCGGCATAAGTAGGTCTGTTGGGACCGCCGGTCGCCACCGGGCCGTAAGCTAACCATTTTCCTGGCAGGGAGCTTGGCTTGCGTGGCTCGCAGCCGTAAGCGTACGGCGGCAGACAGCGAAGAGCAATCTTCATAGCTGCTGCGGTGTGGATGGACAGCCCGCCAGCACGCGCTGACAGACCACATCAAGAGTGCCGTCAACGACTCCGTTGACGGCACTCACTCATTTCCTACCACCCAGTTACAGGCGCTGTGCCCTTGCCAGGCACGCGTCGCTCCGTTGAGCTGCCCTTCAGACTTCAGGGGGCTCGTCATCAAACGTACGCTTGATGGGAGCGCTACGTTGGCGGGCAGGGACGAAGGGCTTCCATGGCCGCGATCACGCCTGCGGAGTCGCCCTCGTAGAGGAGATGAGGTTCGTCTGCTTGGGGGGGAATAAACCGGGTTCGGTACCGCTGGAGATCACTCTCCGAGAAGTAGATCGAGTTCGGATCATCCGCGTGGAAGTCGTTGCGCCGGCTGATCCTCGCCCAGAGTTCGTCATGGCTCGCTGCGAGATAGACCAGTACCGGGGTGGCGCCGGCGTCCGTGGCGATGGCTCGCCACCTAGCACGATCTTCCGGGGTCCAGAAGCCGTGGTCGACGACCACGTCACGTCCTGCCTTGAGTCGTTCCCTGAGTTCAACCGCCACGTCTTCGAGTACTGGCCGCTCAAGGGCAGGGAAAGTGCCCCGCGGGAAGTCGACGCCGTAGACGCCGTGTCGGCGGTACATCTCTTCATCTGGGCACAGACGAACGAACCCGCGGTCGGTGAGGGCTCGGGACAGCGTGGTCTTGCCGGAGCCAGGAAGCCCGGCCATGAGGATGCAGAAGGGCGCAGGCGCGGTCATTGGTCTCGTCAGGGTCTGGGAGATCGCAGAGATTTCCACTTCGGCTTCGGGCGCGGGCATGCCGATACGGCGAGCGGTGAGTAGAGCGCCCATCCGATCTTCAAGGACACTCAAGAGCGTGTCATCCAAGGTGGTCACGGGGAAACCTCCGACTCCGTCCGCCAGGTTCGACCAGGCCCACCTAGGTCAACACCGTATTCCACGACGTTGTTCTCACTGTCGATGAACTTCGCGGTCATCACGACCACAGGCTCCGCCGGCGGGTTCTCCGGGTCCAGCTCCAAGTGCTCGGTGTCTTCCGCAGTGAGCAGGCGCGCTGACGCGGTGTCGATCCGATGACTGATCGGGAGGCCAGTCGCTTCGGCGATGAGCTGGAGTGAGGTACCCCCCGTCAATCGCTCGCTCTTCGCCAACTGCGGGATCAGTTTCCCGTACCGAGCCGGAATCCAAGACGTACTGTGCGCCACGATGCCGTGTCGGTCCCGGTACACGCGGCTCCGACGAATCACGTCGGAGCGAGGCTCGATACCGAGAGCCTGCGCCACTTCCAGAGGCGCAGGGACCACGCCAGCCTTGTGCGAGTCGGATCGTTCACCGGACCCCCAACTTGATCCTGTACGGCGGCCCCGGTCCTGACGCTGAGATCCCGACGACATCGGGCCCGGCTGGTCTAGGACTTCCGTTCCGATCCCGTGGATGCCTCGAACCATGCCTTCGTTGCGAAGCTTGCGCAGCGCTTTCTCAGCCGTGGCCGTGCTCACGCTCCACTCTTCCGACAGGTTCTTAATGCTCGGCAGGAGCGTCCCCGGCGGTAGCTGGCCGGACGTGATCAGCTCCGCATAGTGGGCGGCAATCTTCGCGTACGGCGCCCGGTTGTCGGCCTGACCGGCCATTTCGCCTGCTCCTTCGTCTCGGTTCCCTGAGGTTCCCTAGCTTACCGCTTGACACCGCAGGGAACCCTAGGGAACCTTAGGGATGTGCCCGTCGGTCGGAACGTCGACCGGAGGTCACCGTGTCCCGGTATGCCCGCATCAAACAGGGGCGCACCGCCTCGGAGCTGCACCAACGCCCGGAGGAAAGCCCCGCAGGGGTGAGTACGAAGACAGCGTCAGTTGGTTGAGAATTCAATAGGGATTCAAGTTCGACGGGGTGTGAGTCCTCGTCCCCGTTGCGGCCCGGGTGATGGCCGACGGCGGCCACTTCATGGCGGGTGAACCCGTCCCGCCCTGCGTGCCAGCTCTGGAGAACAGTCCTCGGGATCATCCCTTCCTTTCGGGAGGTCAACCCGTTGTCTACCACCTGGCGCGCGCCGCCCTGCTGGCGTCAGAGCAGTGACGATGACGCGCCCGATGTTCCCGGCTCGGGGCCGGTCCGCTGTGGCAACGGCGGACCGGTGAAAGCCGTGTCCCTGCGATTCGCGGGAGGTCGGCATGGGCCGACGGCATACCAAGGCGCCGCCGCGATGGACCGGTCGGCGGTGCCCCTGCTTCTTCCGGTCCGCCCTGGCTTCGCAGCGCTGAACGCTGCGGCCGGCTGCCTCTCCCGCCCGTACCTCGCTGCGCACTTGGGGCCGGGGGACGGACGGGAGTGCGGGGAGCCGGAGTTTCCGACTTCAACGGCGTGAGCCCCCGGAGGTGCAACTCCGGGGGCTCTGTTCGGGCCGTTCCACCTGCAAGGGAGTACACGACCCAATGGAACACATCGTCACTGTTCAGGGCACTGTTACGGCGTCCGATGACTGGACACCATTCGCCGACTTCGCCGACTCCTTCATGAAGCCGACGGATGCGGAGCTGGACGCGATCGAGACCGAGATGCCGCTGATCCTGGCGGAGGTCGACCTGCTCGACGCGCACATCATCACCCTCGACCGCACCCCGAACGAGCTGGACACCCGGCGCGTCCGCCGGGCCCGCAACCGGGTGCTGATCGAGCGGCGCACGCTCGCCAACCGCGTCTCCGGCGCGAAGGGCGGTGTGGCATGAGCGCCCGTACCGGCAAGACCGTGCTTCCGGCCGTCGCGATGACGGCCGTGAGCATGGTGCTCACTCTGGCCGTGGTCGTGATGTGGCTCGGCACGTCGGTGCCGTGGCCCGTCGCCCTGGTCGTCGGACTCGGCATCGACGGCGGTTGGCTGGCCACCCTGGCCTACGAACGGCGCCTGGCCGCGCAGGGCGACCACAACCGCGTGGTGACCGCCGTGGGCTGGTCGTTCGGGCTCATCGCGTCCGGGGTCCTGGTCACGCACGCCCTGACCGCCGAAACGTCGGCCGGCGCGTGGCTGGCGGTAGCGTGGCTGCCGATCGCCGCGAAAGCCCTGTGGCTCGTGCACGGGCTGTGGGAGCGCACCGCGCTCACCCCGCTCGCGCTGGACGCGATCCGGGGCATTCAGCAGGAGGCCCGCGACGAAGCGGCCGTGGCTCGCGCTCGACTCCGGGCCGATGCCACGACCGAGGAGACCCGGCTGACTGCCGTGACGGCTGCCGGGGCGCGCGTCGCCCGCGTCCAGGCACGCACCGCCAAAACCCTTGCCGGGGCGTGGTCGACGCTGGAGAGCGCACGGCAGGGCGAGGACACAGGCAGGGCGCTGACCAGCGTGACGAGCCGCGTCACACCCGACGTCACACCCCGCTGGGAACTCCCGGTGTGGGGGCCGGTCGAGCCGGTTGCCGCGCTGGAGTCGGGGCCCGCGCTCACCGACGCGGCCCTTGACGCGCTGGTCGACGAGATCCGCCACAGCCGCACTCCGGCCCTGTCCTACCGCGAGATGGCGACCCGCTTCCGTCAGTCGGGTCACTCCGCCTCCGAGGTGCGCCTGCGGGCCGCGTGGAAGCGCGTGGTGGCCGCCTGATGCCCGGCACGCCCCCCAACACCCCCAACCTCTCTGGGAGTTGCTGACCATGGGTAAGCCCGACACTCGTCGCCTGGACAAGGAGATCCGGCTGACGAACCGGAAGCTGGAAGCCGTCCGCAACGGTGAGTTGTGGCCGCTGACCAGCCAGGAACGCCGCCAGGTGCTGCGTGGCCTGGTCGGCGGCTCCTACCGCGTCATGCGCGGCAGGAGCACCGACCGCGCCGAACAGCAGATGGACTCCGTGTCCACCGCCGCTGAGACGCGGCTGATCGCTGAGGTGACCGCGTTGCAGATGGAGCGGGCCCGGATCGTGACGGAGGCCGCCAAGGAGAAGGCGGCCAAGAAGTCGTCCGGGTGGTGGTGACCGTGGACGGCCGCTGCCCCGCCGCTCACCCGGAAGACCCCACGTGCTGCGTCGGTCCGGTGTCCGTGACCGTGCTGGACGCGGCCGGCGCGGGGGCCGACGGGTGTGAGCACCACGGCGCCCGGATGCTGGCCTCCCTCGACGGCGCCCGCGTTCACGCGCTGCCTGACGCCCCGCCCGGCGCCGCCATCCGTACCTTCAAGGCCGCTGACGGTCTCCGCCCGTTCTGCTGGGTTGACGGCCCGCGCACCGAGCCCTCGCAGCTCAGCCGTGCCGAGAACCGCGCCCGCCAGGGCCGCTGATCTGCCGCCGGGGTGGCCGTCGCTGCCACGGATGTGGCCACCCCGGCACCTCTTCTTTCTTCAACTCCCGCCCTGATCAGGGCAGTCAGGAGCACGTTGAGCATGTCCGAGAACGTCGTCAGTCTCCACAAGAGCCCCGACCCCGCACCGTCCGCCGACACGGCCGGCGTAACCACGCTGACTGTCGTCCCCGACCCCGCCCCGGCCAAGCCCGTGCCGCTGTGGGTGCGTTCCGGCCGTGCCGTGCGCACCGTGGTCACGCACGAGACCACCAAGACGACCGTGCGCACGGTGGCCCGCCACGGCCTCTACACCGTCAACGGGGGCCGGATCGTGGCCCGCCGCACGTGGGACGGCAAGACCGGCGCCCGCTACGAACGCATGCTCCGTGCGGCGGAGGCCGCCGGGAACTACGAGGTGGCGGAGGAGTGGGAGGAGCGGCTTCAGCGCTTCCGCGAGGCCCGCCACCGCCGCCGCATGGACCTGCTCCACTCCCCCCTCGACGTCGCCAAGGGCGTCGGGGTCGGCGTCGGAATGAGCATCGGGGTGCTGGTCGCGCTCGGGGTCGTGATGGCCATCAACAACCACGACATCACCGACGTCATCACCCCGCTCAAGGCCACGATCGAGTTCATCGGCACCCTGATCCGGATCGTCCAGGTCGTCTGGCCGTACGCGATGATCCTCGGGCCGCTGTTCGCCCTGCTGGCCCTGTGGGCGGTCGGCAGCAAGCAACAGGCCGCACCCGCGTGGGCCCTGCCCGCCAACGTGCGCAACGGCGAGGGTGAGCCGATCACCCCGTCCATCGTCGTCAAGGCTCTGCGTGACCTGGGGGTTCCCGCGCTGCGCAAGGCGATCACGGAGATGGGTGACGCCGGCGCGTCGATGCTGGGTCCGATCCGGATCGCCGGATGCGGTGTCGAGGTCGACGTCACCCTTCCCTCGGGGGTGTCGACGAACGAGGTTCAGCAGCGTCGCCGCAAGCTGGCGGAGAACCTGACCCGGCACGAGCACGAGGTGTTCATCACCATCCCTCAGGCCGCCCGCACGGTCAGGTTGTGGGTCGCCGACTCCGGCGCCCTGGACGAGCCGATCGGCCCGTCCCCGCTGGTCACGGACGAGACGATGACCGCCGACTACGCCAAGGGAAAGGCCCCGTGGGGCCAGGACCTGCGGGGCGACGCGGCGGCCCTGTCGCTGTATCAGCGCCACCTGCTCATCACCGGCCTGTCCAACCAGGGCAAGACGGTCGCCCTGCGCTCCCTCGCCCTGTGGCTCGCGCTGGACAAGTCGGTGCGCTTCCTGATGGGCGACCTCAAGGGCGTCGGCGACTGGGCCATGTTCGACGGCCTCGCCGACACGCTCATCCAGGGCCCGACCGACGACCACGTCATCCAGGTCACGGAGATGGTCGAAAGCGCCGTGGATGAGATGAACCGCCGCATCCAGGCCCCGCCCGGAACGCAGTTCCCGCCGCTGATCGTGCTGGTCGACGAAGCGCAGGTGGCGTTCATGTGCCCGGCCAAGGACGACGACAAGCGCCCCTACGGCGGCTCCAAGGCCAACTCCCGCTACTTCATGGCCGTCCGCAAAATCCACAACCAGGGGCGTGCCGTGAACGTCCTGATGTGGCAGGGCACCCAGGACCCCACCAACGAGAACCTGCCCAAGCTCGTACGCGAGGGCGCCCACACCCGTGCCTCCCTCGCACTGGGCACCGAGTCTCAGGCCCGCATGGCACTCGGGGACAAGGCCGTCGACGGCGGCGCCGCCCCCAACCTGCTGCGTCCCGGCCTGGACCGGGGAACCCTGGTCGTCGCCTCCGACGGCATCACCATCCCCGCGGGGCAGTCTTCGATCACGGTGCGCACGCACTACATCGACGACGACGGCGCCAAGGCCCTCACCACCCGCGCCAAGGCCCTGCGGGACGGCGTGACCACCCTGCACGCCATCGAGCGCGGCGAAGAGCGCGACCCGCTCGCCGACATCGCCGCCGCGCTCGGGAACGCCTCCCGAGTGCGCACCCAGGAGGTCATCACCCGGCTCGCCCGCCTGAACGCGGACGCCTACCAGGGATGGACGTTCCTCGACCTCAAGCGCGTCCTGGACGGCACCGGAGCCGAACCGTACAAGTCCGACGGCGTCATGGTCGTCGCCCGCGAGCGCGTCGAACGCGCCCTCGCAGGCCGCGACACGGACGGTTCCGCTTCCACCTCCTGACACCAGGGAGGCAGACCCGCGCGGGCCAGGGAGGCAGGGAGAACTCCCTGAACCCCTCCCTGACCCGCCTCCCTGGCCCTGACCTGCACTGATGATCGTTCAGGGAGGCAGGGAGGCACCGCAGGCCAGACCCCGAAAACCCCCTCCACAGCACCCCCGCAAGGGGGTGTCTCCA
Organism: Streptomyces sp. NPDC057253; assembly: GCF_042669125.1. Classification (NCBI taxonomy): domain Bacteria; kingdom Bacillati; phylum Actinomycetota; class Actinomycetes; order Kitasatosporales; family Streptomycetaceae; genus Streptomyces; species Streptomyces sp. NPDC057253. Next base: position 23,721 of record NZ_JBHUXV010000044.1, read on the forward strand.
CCTCCCTGGCCACCCGCCGGAAGGGATTCCGCATGCACCCCGAACACCCCGGCAACACCGCCGCTGAACGGGCCGTGACCGCCTACCAGCCGACCCCGCTCCCGCCCGCCGTCGTCGTCCAGCAGGCACCGATGGTGCCCGTCCAGCCGGGCGCGGTCCCGTCGGTCGCGAGCATCGTCCTCCCGGACGGCCGCGTGGTCACGGGCTACGCCGTCAACCCCGCACAGCCCGAACCCCTCGCCGCTAAGCCGCCCGTCTCCCGCGCGGCCGTCAACGCCGCGTTGGGCGGGGTCGGGTTCCTCGCGGTGTGCGGCGGCCTCCTGCTGCTCACCACCTTCATCGCCGCCCTGACCGCGCTGATCACTCAGCTCATCACGCTCGCCGCTGTCTGCTTCGGCGGGTTCGTCGCGGTGCAGATCTTCAAGCCGCACGGCCACCAGGGCGGGACCACGGTCAACATCCGCAAAGCGATCTTCAAGCGCAACCACTTCAACGGCTGACCAAGGAGACCCATGAGCGCCATCCTGCTCCCCGTCGCGGCCCGCATCGCCGCCGCCCTCGACACCGCCAATGGCGTAGGCGAACACGAGATCGCCATGCGCCTGATGAAGGTCACCGAAGAGGCCGGGGAGGCATCCACCGCCTACATCGGCATGACCGGCCAGAACCCCCGCAAGGGCATCACCCACACCACCGCCGACGTCGCCGACGAACTGTGCGACGTCATCATCGCGGCCACCGTCGCCCTGCACGCCTTCACCGACACCCCCGGCCCCGACCTCACCGCCAAGCTCGACACCGTCGCCCGCCGCCTGACCGCCACGCACCTCTAGCTACGCCAAGGGCGACCCCTCCGTCTCGCCAAAGTCGCGGGGTCGCCCTTGCCAACCAGGACCCAACCAGGAACTGGAGACATCCAGGATGACGCAACCCACCGACATCCGGCGAGTGCACACCGCACTCGCCCCGACCGAGCCTTTCCGCGTGCTGGACGGCTGCTGCTGCATCGGCGGAGCCACCGAGGGATACCGGCGCGCGTTCGGGCCCAACGTCCACATCACCGGCGTGGACATCGAGCCCCAACCCGACTACCGGGGCGACGCCTTCCACCAGGGCGACGTCGTCGACTTCATCCGCGAGCACGGCCACACCTTCCACTTCATCCACGTCTCCCCGCCCTGCCAGGGCGAGGGCGCCCCCACCAAGGGCACCAACGCCGCGCGCAACGCGGCGATCGGCCGCACCTACCCCCGCCTCATCCGACCAGTCCGTACCGCGCTGGAGGCGACCGGCCGGCCGTACGTGATGGAGAACGTGGCCGGCTCCGAGGTCCGCAAAGACCTGCGCCTGTGCGGCGAACAGTTCGGCCTCGCCGTGCTCATGCACCGCTACTTCGAACTCGGAGGCTGGACCGCGCCACAGCCCGCCCACCCCCGCCACCGCGGGAGGGTGCGCGGCTGGCGACACGGCCAGTACTTCGACGGCCCCTACGTCGCCGCGTACGGCAACGGCGGCGGCAAGGCCACCGTGGACGAGATCCGCGCCGCCAAGGGCATCGACTGGTCCACCGACCATCTTCGCCTCCGTGAGGCCCTCCCGCCCGCCTACACCCAGTGGATCGGCCGCGCCTTCCTTGCCTCGCTCGCCCCGGCGTCGGGGGTGGCGGCATGAGCCAACACCTGATGCACGCCGCACTGGACGCTGCCGCACAAGGCTGGCCCGTCATCCCGCTCCGCCCCGGCAGCAAGGTCCCCGCCCTGCACGGCGAACGCCGCTGCCCCCGAACCGGCGACTGCACCCACGGACACCGCACCTTCGAGCAACGCGCCACCACCGACCCCGACCGCATCGAACGCTGCTGGGCTTCGGGCCCGTTCAACGTCGGCATCGCCACCGGACCCGCCGGACTGCTGGTCGTCGACCTCGACACCCCCAAGCCCACAGACGAAAACGGCACGCCTGACGGCGCGGCCAACTTCCAGGCGCTCTGCGAGCGCGCCGGGCAGGCCGCACCCCTCACCCGGCGCATCCGGACCCCCAGCGGGGGAGAGCACCTGTACCTCGCCGCCCCCGACGGCGCCCGCTTCACCAACACCACGGGCACGCTCACCCCCAAGGTCGACACACGGGCGTGGGGCGGCCAGGTCGTCGCCCCCGGCAGCATCACGCCCCACGGCCCGTACACGGTCCTGGACGACCAGCCCGTTGCAAACCTGCCCGAATGGCTCCATAGGGCTCTGACGGCCCCACAGAGGCCCGTCACGGCCCCGGTCCTGCCGATCCTCGCCCGCGACACCGACCGGTACGCCGCCGCCGTCCTGCGACGCGAGGTACACGCCGTGGCGACCACACCCGAGGGCGGACGCCAGGCCGAACTCCTGCGCGCGGTACGGGCCGTGGGCCGGTTCGTCGCCTGGGGAGACCTCGACCGCGCCACCGTCGAAGCGGCTTTTACCTGCGGGGGCGAGTCGGCCGGACTGCCGCCGGGCGAGTGCCGCGCCACCATCCGCAAAGCCCTGGACTACTCCATCCGCACCGCCTGGCCCCGGAGGACGGCATGACCACCCCCGGACGCCGCCCCGCAGGTAAAAGCCTCACCCCCGCACCGGACGGCCCGCATGCCGCCGACCAGGCCGAGCCCCGTCCGGCCGTGAGCGAGCCGACAGGCGCCGCCCGCAAGGGCGTCCGCACTGCTCTTCGCCCTGACCCGCAGACCGGAGACGGCCGGTACCCCGTCGCCTGGCTGCGCATCAGCGCCCCGCGCGGCGCCACCCCCACCGCCACGTCCACGTGCCTGTGCGGCCGCGACCGCAGCGCCGTCGGCAAGCGCCAGGTACTCGCCCTGATCACCGACCACGAAGACCACCGCGCGAACTGCCCGTTCCGTGCCTCACCGGAAGGGAGGACCGCAGCATGATGGACACCCGCCCCGACAACAGCCCGAGCGAGGAACTCCCGCCGCCGTCCAACCCCCTGGCCGTCGCCCGCCGTCTCCTGCCGGACTGGCAGAGCGAGGACGGGCAGTTGGTGTGCCGGCGCTGGCGCGCATCCTGGATGCGCTGGACGGGAACGTGCTGGCGGGAGATGGACGAAGCGCAGGTGCGCGCGGCCATGTACACCCGCCTCGAACACGCCGTCTACCTCGCCCCGGTCAAGGACGGGGAGTTCGAGGAACGCGACTGGGCCCCGACGAAACAGAAGATCAGCAACCTTCTCGACGCCTTGGGCGCCATCACTCTGCTGCCGACCGAGACCGACGCTCCCGCCTGGATCGAGGGCGGGGACGCGGCGGACGGCGGGCCGATGGTGGCGTGTGAGAACGGCCTGCTCAGAATTCGGGACCGCGCACTGCTGCCGCACGGGCCCGGATTCTTCAACCTGGTCTCCGTCCCCTTCGCCTACGACCCCGCCGCGAGGGCACCGACGTGGGAACGCTTCCTGGCGCAGATCTGGCCGAACGACCCCGACGCCATCGCCGCTCTCCAGGAGTGGTTCGGCTACGTGCTGTCCGGCCGGACCGACCAGCAGAAAATCCTGCTCATCGTCGGCCCGTCCCGCTCCGGCAAAGGCACCATCGCCCGCGTACTGAAAGAGCTGGTCGGCAAGGAGAACCTGGCCGGACCCACGCTCGCCGGACTCGGCACGAACTTCGGGCTGTCCACGCTGATCGGCAAGCCGCTCGCGGTCATCTCCGACGCGCGTCTGTCCGGCAACGACAACAGCCAGGTCGTCGAGCGGCTGCTGACGATCTCTGGTGAGGACACCATCGACATCGACCGCAAGTACCGCGCGGTGTGGACCGGCAAGCTCCCCACCAGGCTGGTGATCCTGTCCAACGAGCTGCCGCACTTCGGCGACTCTTCCGGCGTGATCGCACGCCGGTTCGTGCTGCTCAACATGCGGGTGTCGTGGCTGGGCAAGGAAGATCCCACCCTGTTCGACCGACTCACGGCGGAGATGCCCGGCATCCTCAACTGGGCACTGGAAGGGCTTGCCCGTCTCCAGCGCACGGGCCGGATCACCGAACCGGCGTCCAGCCGCGAGGCGGTCACCACCATGCAGGACACCGCCTCGCCCACGTCCGCGTTCATCCGTGAGCGCTGCACCACCGGGCCCACCTGCTCAGTGCCAGTGGACGCGCTGTGGACGGTCTGGCGCGAGTGGGCCGAGGACAACGGCGTCCGCCCCGGCACGAAGCAGGTGTTCGGCCGCAACCTGCTCTCCGTGATCCCCCAGCTCAGCCGCTCCCGGCCCCGCGACGCGTACGGCCGACAGGTGATCACCTACACCGGGATCACGCTGAACATGTCCGAACCACATTTGCCTGAGTCGCGACTCATCGCGTCTCAAGGCCCCTCTGAGAGCCGCTGAGTGCCGATGAGTCGCGACTCAGAGGAATGTATTTCCAACTCCCCCCGCCCGCTCCGCCTTCGCTGAGGAGTGCCATGGCTCGCCCCAAGATGCTCAAGCTCCCCGAAGTCCTCGAAGAGATCGAGATGAGCCGCGCCGCCTTTTACCGCATGCGCGCCCGAGGCAAGGCCCCGAAGCTCATCAAGCTGCCGAACGGGCAGATCCGTTGCCGCCGCACCGACCTCGACGCCTGGTGGTCGTCCATCGAAGAAGCCGCCGCCTGACCACTCCCCGCACACCCGAGACACGAGGGGCCCGCTTCCGGCGGGCCCCTCTGGAGTTCAAATGGCACTGACCTACGACGTTCGCCTCTACTCCATCGAGGTCCGCAAGGATCGCCCGAAGCCCTACCGCCTGCGTTGGCTGGTCGGGGAACGCAAGCACTCCAAGAGCTACACGCTCAAGGTGCAGGCAGAGGGCCGCCGTTCGGAACTCATGTCCGCCGTGCGACGCGGCGACCAGTTCGACGAAGAGACGGGCCTGCCCGTATCGGAACTACGCGCCAAACAGGGCTCCATCACCTGGTACGAGCACAGCCGCACGTACGTCGACCGCAAGTGGCCACTGGCGCCGGCGAAGTCGCGTAAGAACTACGCCGATGCGCTGGCAACCATCACACCCGCGCTCGTGAAGACGAAGACGGGAATGCCCGATACCGCGCTCATGCGGCGCGCGCTTTACGGGTGGGCGTACAACCGAAACCGTTGGGACGAGACCCCGCCGGACGATGTGGCCCGTGCCCTCGCCTGGATCGCCAAGCACTCCATGCCGGTCTCCGCCATGGAAGACCCGGCGACCGTACGTCTGGCCCTGGACGCGTTGTCCCTACGGCTCGACGGGAAAGAAGCATCGCCGCGCACTGCGAAGCGCAAGCGGGCCTGCCTGAGCGACGTTCTCGGACTCGCCGTGGAAGAGCAGTACTTCACCATGCCGGTCAACCCGATCACGGCCGTGAAGTGGACCGCCCCGAAGTCGGTGGAAGCGGTGGACCCCGAGAGCGTCGCCAACCCTCGCCAGGTCCGCGCCCTGCTGGCGGGGGTGCGTGAGCAGGGCCCGCGGGGGCGACACCTGGAAGCGTTCTTCGGGTGCCTGTACTACGCGGCCATGCGCCCCGCTGAGGTCGCCGGACTGCGGGTGAACCAGTGCCACCTTCCGGAGACGGGATGGGGGATGCTCACTCTGCGGCAAGGGGTGGTCCGCGCCGGACGGAGTTGGACCAACGACGGATCGGCACACGAGATGCGCCACCTCAAGGCCCGCGCCAAGAAGGACTCCCGTCCGGTACCGATCCCGCCGCATTTCGTCCGTATGCTGCGGCAGCACATCGCCACTCATGGCACGGCGCCCGATGGACGGCTCTTCCGGACGAACCGCGATGGCCTGCTACAGGAGACCGGCTATGGGGAGGTGTGGGCCAAGGCCCGGAAGGACGTGCTGACCGAGGCGGAAACATCCTCGCTGCTAGCCCGCCGCCCCTACGACCTCCGGCACGCCGGCGTCTCGTTCTGGCTCAGTTCCGGGGTGGACGCGATGGAGTGCGCCCGCCGCGCCGGACACAGCATCGCGGTGCTGCACAAGGTGTACGCCAAGGTGCTTGACCAGACCCGAGAGCGTGCGAACAGCAGGATCGATGCCGCACTTCGGGAGTGGAACGAGCCCGAGTGACCATGCTCACCCCCGGGGGACACCTGGGGGACACGCACTGATCGACAGTGGGATATGGGCGGTACGAGGTGAGACACATCCATGCCCCCGTCCACTGCAAGTCGAACAGAGATGATCAATGAAAGACCCCCTCTGATCAGGTCATATCCCTGATCAGAGGGGGTCTTTTCTCAGCGTGGCGGCGCCAGGATTCGAACCTGGGAAGGCTGAGCCGGCAGATTTACAGTCTGCTCCCTTTGGCCGCTCGGGCACACCGCCGGGGTTGCTGCCCTTCGAACCGTCTTTCGGCGGTGCTCCGTGGCAACGACGTAAACAATACCCGATGCCCAGGGGTGCTTCGCCACTCGATTGATCTGCGCCCACAGGGCTTGGGGTGACTAGGCTTGGGCGGATGCGGCCCGGGTCCACGCCGGGCTCGGCGCCCGCCCCCACGTACGCCGATACGCATGCGTACGCACGCCGACACGCACCCCGATACAAGGAGCCACAGGACATGGCCGACTCCAGTTTCGACATCGTCTCGAAGGTCGAGCGGCAGGAGGTCGACAACGCCCTCAACCAGGCCGCCAAGGAGATCTCCCAGCGCTACGACTTCAAGGGCGTGGGTGCCTCGATCTCGTGGTCCGGTGACAAGATCCTGATGGAGGCGAACTCCGAGGACCGGGTCAATGCCGTCCTCGACGTCTTCCAGTCCAAGCTGATCAAGCGCGGGATCTCGCTGAAGGCGCTCGACGCGGGCGAGCCGCAGCTCTCCGGCAAGGAGTACAAGATCTTCGCGTCGATCGAGGAGGGCATCTCCCAGGACAACGCGAAGAAGGTCGCGAAGATCATCCGTGACGAGGGCCCGAAGGGCGTGAAGGCCCAGGTGCAGGGCGACGAACTGCGGGTCAGCTCGAAGAGCCGTGACGACCTTCAGTCCGTCATCGCCCTGCTGAAGGGCAAGGACTTCGACTTCGCGATCCAGTTCGTGAACTACCGGTGAGCCGCTGATCGACGGCTTCACGGCTGCACGGCTGCACGGCTTCACGAGGAAGGGTGGGCACGGGGCGGGTGCCCACCCTTCTCGCCTGCTGGCTGCGGTTCGGGGGTCAGTCGCGCGAGTTGCCGAACAGGAGGCGGTAGGCGATCAGGAGGACGAGCGAGCCGCCGATCGCGGCGGCCCAGGTGGCGCCGTCGTAGAAGTCCTTGGAGATCGGGTGGTCCAGCCAACGGGCCGATATCCAGCCGCCGATGAACGCCCCCGCGACACCGATGAGGGTCGTCCCGACGATGCCGCCCGGGTCACGGCCCGGCAGCAGGAACTTGGCGATGGCTCCGGCCAACAGCCCGAGGATGATCCAGCCGATGATGCTCATGCCCTGAACCTGCCCTTCCGCGCTGTGCCCGCACTGTCCGGCCGCTGTGATCTACGTCCCGGCGAACCGTGCGGCTCCTCGTGTGCATGGGTCGTCCGTCGTGCTCGTACGGCCTGGCGGCCTACCCGGACCTGGGCGGCCCGTGTGCGGTGTTCGTCGAGCGGGTGTTCGCGTCTCGTTGCCGAAGAGGACGTCAGGGCCGCACTCCGCGGTTGCACCCGATCAGTAGGGTGCGCCTCATGACGCATTCCGGTGCCGAGCTGCGGCGCACGCTGGGGGTGGCCGACGCCGTCGTCATCGGGCTCGGTTCGATGATCGGTGCCGGGATCTTCGCCGCCCTGGCGCCGGCCGCACGCGCGGCCGGGTCCGGACTGCTGCTCGGACTCGCGGTCGCCGCCGTGGTCGCCTACTGCAACGCCACGTCCTCGGCCCGGCTGGCCGCCCTCTACCCGGCCTCCGGCGGCACGTACGTGTACGGGCGTGAGCGGCTCGGTCCGTTCTGGGGTTATCTCGCTGGCTGGTCGTTCGTGGTCGGGAAGACGGCCTCCTGTGTGGCGATGGCTTTGACGGTCGGGGCGTACGTATGGCCGGAGCAGGCCCATGCCGTGGCCGTCGCGGCGGTGGTGGTGCTGACCGCGGTGAACTACGGCGGCATCCAGAAGTCCGCCTGGCTGACCCGGGCGATCGTGGCAGTGGTCCTCGCTGTCCTCGCTTCCGTGGTGGTCGTGTGTCTGGGGTCGGGCGCGTCCGACGCCGGGCGGCTGGACGTGGGCGCCTCCGGTGGCGCGGGTGGGGTGCTACAGGCGGCCGGTCTGCTGTTCTTCGCCTTCGCGGGGTACGCGCGCATCGCGACCCTCGGTGAGGAGGTACGGGATCCCGCGCGCACCATCCCCCGCGCGATCCCCCTGGCCCTGGGCATCACGCTGGTCGTGTACGCGGCGGTGGCGGTGGCTGTCCTTTCCGTGCTGGGTGCCGGTGCTCTGGGGCGGGCGGACGCTCCGCTGGCCGAGGCCGTGCGGGCGGCCGGGGTGCCTGGGCTCGTGTCGGTGGTGCGGGTCGGCGCCGCCGTGGCCGCGCTCGGCTCGCTGCTCGCCCTGATCCTGGGCGTCTCACGGACGACCCTGGCCATGGCCCGGGACGGACATCTGCCGGGCCTGCTGTCCGCCGTCCATCCCCGTTTCCAGGTACCGCACCGGGCCGAGGCTGCCGTGGGCGCGGTGGTCGCGGTCCTCGCCGCCACGGTGGACGTGCGGGGCGCGATCGGGTTCTCCTCCTTCGGTGTGCTGGCGTACTACGCGGTGGCCAATGCGTCCGCCTGGACGTTGCGTTCGGCACCGGCGGCCCGGGCGGTGCCGGTGGTGGGTCTGATCGGGTGCGGGGTGCTGGCGTTCGCGCTGCCGGCGGTTTCGGTGGTCGTGGGGGCGGGAGTGCTGGGGGTCGGGGCGGTGGCGTACGGCGTGCGGAAGCTGGGGACGCGGTAGGTGGAGCGACGCGCGGAGCACGTCAGTGCGCCGGGGAGGTAGGCCGCGGTGATCCTCGCGGCCTGCGTCTGACGCCGCGTGGGACGCGCACGGGCCGTCCCCTGCGGGATCCGGTGCGTCAGGACGCCTGGGCCGACCGAGCCGTACGTATGCGGAACTCCGCCCAAGGTGCCATCTCCAGCTCCTCGTTCATCTCCTCGTACCAGCCCGTGCCCTCGACCCACGCTTGCAGCCAGTCGGCGAGCGTGACGCTGTCCACGAACCAGGAGTGGTCGCAGTCACCGCCGTTCGGCTCGAACAGCAGGACGGTGGCTCCCGGGCTGTGGCAGTCCACGCACGCGTACATCGCACAGCCCCAGTGGGATATCGGCAGGACTCCTTCGGGCCAGGGCCAGTCGGGGTCCTTGCGGCCGCTCTTGCGGTTGGCGAGGTACTGCACGACGGCTGCGGGCTCGCCGGCCGGAGGGCCCTCGAGCAGGGGCAACAGGCCGTACTCCGGGCCGAATCCGCCGTCGCCTATGTGCAGGTAGAGATCTGCGAGCAGCTGGGGCAGGCGGAAGCCCAGCGCGGCCTCGGCGCGGGTGAGGGTGGCCGCGTCCACCGGGTCGGGGAGGGAAGCCCAGCCCCACGGCCGGGTGTTGCGGGCCTTGTCCGCCACCCGTGCCAGCAACTGCTCGCTCTCGGTCATGCATTCATGATGCAGGGCGGCACTGACAGCCGGGCAGGCCTGTGGACAACCTTCGCTCTGTGGACAACTGCCGTCTGTGGATAACCACCAGCCTGGAAAAAAACCGAGTCGGCCTCAGCTCAGCCACGGCCATGCCTCAGCTCGCCCCCGGCCCGGCTCAGGCGAGGCGGACGTCGACCCGATCGCGCTCGGAGAGGAAGGCGAGGAGCTCCTCGAAGGCCGGCGGGCGGTGGACGGCGTGCGGGGTGACGCCCAGACAGCGGCGGGCGACTGCGGAGTCGTGCCAGACCAGGCGGAAGGGCGGCGCGGCGCCCCAGCGACCGTGCAGGCAGTCGTTCAGTGCGTCCAGACCCCACCCGAAGTAGCCGCCGGGGCCGTTGACCGCCTCGCCCAAGGCGCAGAAGAAGCCGGGCAGGTCGGTGATGTGACGGCCGTCGAGATGGTAGGTCGTGCCCGGCGGCCGGTCCGGGCGGCCGTGCTCATGGTTGTCGAGAGCCGTTCCGAGCCAGAACCGGCGCCCGTCGGTACCGCACCGCCCCCAGCGGTTGTGCTCCACAGGGCGCCCCGCTCCCCACAGCTCCCACACCTCCCGGGCCGCGAGCGGTGGCCGCTCCGACCACAGGTCGAGGGTGAGATCGACGAGGCCGTGGCCTCGTGCGGACGGGATCCAGGCCCGCAGTTCGCCTTCGGCGGCATTCTGCACCGGGTGCCCGGACGCATCGACGCGCAGGAGTTTCGCGTGGCCGAGGTCCTCCTCCCCCGCGTCCAGCGCGGCCCTCAGGGCGCCTTGTGGTGAGCAGCCGAGCAACCGCACCGGCGGTTCCATCGGGTCGTCCTGAGGCTCTCGGACGCGGGCCAGGTCGCGGCACGTGCCGTTCGGTCCGCCTTCCGGGTCCAGCAGCCGGTAGCCCGGGGACAGCGGTGGGCACCTGGGGTAGTCGTACGGATTGTCGTCGTGTTCGGTGCCCTCGATCGTGACGTCCCGACGGGTCAGGTCACGGGCGCAGGGGCGGTCGCCGAGAACGCGGACATCCTCCAGGTACCACTCGTCGACCGCCGCCCCGCTCTTGTCGAGAATCTCCAGAGTCAGTTCACCGAGGGGCGCCGAGCCCGTGGCACGCGCGCGCGTGAGTGCTTCCCGAAGGGCGCCCCCAGGAGCGCATCCGAGGAGTTCGTACGTCTCCCGGGCCGGAGGGGGCGGGTCGGCGAAGAGGTCAGCGGCGTCCTCGCACAGGGCCCAGGTCTCCTCGTAGCCGTCCTCGCCCTCGAACTCGGCCTCGCGGTCGTACGACAACAGGACGTACTTCGGCGCCCCCACTCCCCCGGCCTGCCCGTCAGCGGGTCGCGAACGGCTCGTCCGTGGGGACGATCTCGCGGCCCAGGGGGAACAGGGACACGGGGATCAGCTTGAAGTTGGCGATGCCGAACGGGATGCCGATGATCGTCAGGCAGAGGACCAGGCCGGTGGCGATGTGGCCCAGGGCCAGCCACCATCCGGCGAGGACCAGCCACAGGACGTTGCCGATGCAGGACGGTGAACCCGCATCACGGCGCTCGACCGTGGTGTACCCGAAGGGCCAGAGGGCGTAGACGCCGATACGGAAGGCCGCTATGCCGAACGGGATGCCGATGATGGTGATACACAGCACCACGCCCGCGGCCAGGTAGGCGAGGAACAGCCAGAAGCCGCTCAGGACGAGCCAAATGACATTCAGGATGGTTTTCACTGGGGGCCACCTGCCATCTTCTCGAGCCGGGCGATGCGTTCCGCCATCGGCGGGTGTGTCGAGAACATCTTGGACAGTCCCTGGCCAGGGCGGAAAGGATTCGCGATCATCATGTGGCTCGCGGTCTCGATGCGCGGCTCCGGGGGCAACGGCAGCTGCTTGGTGCCCATTTCGAGTTTGCGCAGGGCGCTGGCGAGCGCGAGGGGGTCGCCGGTGAGCTGGGCGCCCGACGCGTCCGCCTCGTACTCCCTGGAGCGGCTGATGGCCAACTGGATCAGGCTGGCCGCCAGCGGCCCGAGGATCATGATCAACAGCATGCCGAGGAGGCCCGGGCCGTCGTCGTCGTCGGAGCGGCCGATCGGGATCAGCCAGGCGAAGTTGACCAGGAACATGATCACGGAGGCGAGCGCGCCGGCGACCGACGAGATCAGGATGTCGCGGTTGTAGACGTGGCTGAGCTCATGGCCGATGACACCGCGCAGTTCGCGCTCGTCCAGGATGCGCAGGATGCCGTCGGTGCAGCACACGGCGGCGTTGCGCGGGTTGCGGCCGGTCGCGAAGGCGTTGGGTGCCTCGGTCGGTGAGATGTACAGGCGCGGCATGGGCTGGCGGGCCTGCGTGGAGAGCTCGCGGACCATGCGGTACAGGGCCGGCGCCTCGAACTCGCTCACCGGGCGGGCGCGCATCGCGCGTAGAGCCAGCTTGTCGCTGTTCCAGTACGCGTACGCGTTGGTGCCCAGCGCGATCAGGACGGCCACGATCAGCCCCATGCGGCCGAAGAAGCTGCCGATGACGATGATGAGTGCGGACAGTCCCCCGAGGAGGACTGCGGTCCTGAGCCCGTTGTGCCGGCGGTGCACGGTACGCCCTCCAAGTGGTGCAGCAGGGGAACCCTTTGCTTGCTGGTCTCCGATGTCTTCCGAGCCACCGGTCCGTGATGTCACGCCCAGTGGACCCTCCCGTTCTGCTCAACGCCAGACGAAGGCCACGAGTTCCCTGGTGGACATGGAGGCCCAGGTGGGCCGTCCGGGTGACGGTTCAGGAGGCCGGGCCGGGTTCGGGTCCGGGAGGGAGGAGGGCTCGCTTCCGAGGGACCGGTCTCAGAAGAGGCCGGTGTCGGTGAAGCGCAGCACCAACTGGGGTGCGCCGGAGAGGGCAAGGCCGAGAACACCGGTCAGGGCGAGCGCCGCCGTCAGGGGGGCGGGGACGCGGTGGGCGGCGGGTTCGCCCTCGGGGGCCCTGAACAGCAGGGTCGTCCACTGGAGGTAGTAGAACAGCGCGATCACGACGTTGACGGCCATGACCACGGCGAGCCAGCCCAGTCCCGCGTCGACGGCCGCCGAGAAGACGGTGACCTTGGCGAACAGGCCGATGATGCCCGGCGGCAGCCCAGCCAGGCAGAGCAGGAAGAAGGCCAGGAGGAGAGCGGCGAGCGGGTTGGTGGCGTAGAGGCCGCGGTAATCCGAGATGCGGTTCGCGGTCCTTGTACGGCCCACCAGCGCGGCCACCGCGAAGGCGCCGAGGTTCACGGCGGCGTACATGAGGGCGTAGGCGACGGTGGAGCCCACGGACCGTTCGGCGTCGTCGGAGTACGCGGCCGCGGCGATCGGCACGAGGAGGTAGCCGGCCTGGCCGACCGAGGACCAGGCGAGCAGGCGTACGGCGCTGTACGCGCGCGTGGCCTGCTGTCGGAGGGCCCCGAGGTTGCCGACGGTCATGGTGAGGGCGGCCAGCGCGGCGAGCGCCGGGCCCCAGACGTCGGCGTACGAGGGCAGAGCGACGACGGTGATGAGGATCAGGCCGGAGAAGCCGACCGCCTTGCCGACGACCGACAGGTACGCGGCGATCGGGAGGGGCGCGCCCACATAGGTGTCGGGAACCCAGAAGTGGAAGGGCACCGCGGCCGTTTTGAAGGCGAAGCCGACGAGGGTGAGGACGACGCCGGTCTGGGCGAGGGTGTGGAGCTGTCCGTCGACGTGCTGGATGCGGTCGGCGACCTGCGTGAGGTACAGGGTGCCGGTGGAGGCGTACACGAAGCTGATGCCCATGAGGCTGACCGCGGTCGCGGTGACCGAGGACAGGAAGAACTTCAGGGCCGCTTCCGAGGACTTCCGGTCGCCGTGCCGGATACCGACGAGCGCGAAGGCGGGCAGGGAGGCGACCTCCAGGGCGACGATCAGGGTCGCCAGGTCGCGTGAGGCGGGCAGGAGGGCGGCGCCGGCCGCGGAGGAGAGCAGCAGGAACCAGTACTCCCCTTCAGGGAGCCGCTTGTCGGCGTCCTTGAGGGTGGTGACCGACAGGAGGGCCGCCAGAAGGGCGCCGCCCAGGACGAGGAACTGGATGACGAGGGTGAAGCGGTCCACCGTATAGCTGCACACGCGTGTGTCGCCGGTCAGGCAGAAGGTGCTGCGGTCGCCGTCCAGGAGGGGCAGCAACAGGAGCGCGGAGGCGGCGAGGCCCGCGACCGACAGCCAGCCGAGCAGGGCCTTCTTCTGGTCGCCGACAAACAGGTCGGCGACCAGGACGACGAGTCCGACGACCGCCGCGATGGTGGGTGGCGCGATGGCGAGCCAGTCGACGGACTGGACGAGGTTCGCGGCCATCGCGGCCGGTGGCTCGGCCGAAGAAGCCAAGGGCTGGGCCACGGCGGCCAGGGTGCTCATCGGTTGCCTCCTGCGAGGAGCTGCTGCACGGCCGGGTCGGTCAGGCCCAGGAGGGCCTTCGGCCACAGGCCCGCTACGACGGTGAGGGCGACGAGCGGCGTCCAGGCGGCGAACTCGTACGTGTGGACGTCGGCGAGGCGCGGGGCGTCCTGGGGGACGGCACCCATGCAGACGCGGCGGACCACGACGAGCATGTACGCGGCCGTCAGGAGAGTGCCGAACGCGCCGATCGCCATGAAGGTGAGGAAGGCGGGGCGGCTCAGGTCGTCGGCGGGCTCGAAGGCGCCGAACAGGGCCAGCATCTCGCCCCAGAATCCGGCGAGACCCGGCAGCCCGAGCGAGGCGACCGCTCCGAAGGCCAGCAGGCCGCCGAGGCGGGGGGCCTTGCCGTACAGGGCGGCACCGGTCTCCTCGGCGAGGGTGTCCAGGTCGGTGGTGCCCGTACGGTCCTTCAGCGCCCCGACCAGGAAGAACAGGAGGCCTGTGATGAGGCCGTGGGCGATGTTGGCGAACAGGGCGCCGTTGACGCCGGTCGGGGTCATGGTGGCGATGCCGAGGAGGACGAAGCCCATGTGGCCGACGGAGGAGTAGGCGATGAGGCGCTTGAGGTCGCCCTTCGCGCCCCGCTTGGCGAGGGCGAGGCAGGCCAGGGATCCGTAGATGATCCCGACGACGGCGAAGGCAGCGAGGTAGGGCGCGAAGTCGCGGAAGCCGTCGGGTGCGATCGGCAGCAGAATACGGACGAACCCGTACGTACCCATTTTCAGCAGGACGCCGGCCAGCAGCACCGAGCCGACGGTCGGGGCGGCGGTGTGGGCGTCGGGCAGCCAGCTGTGCAACGGCCACATCGGGGTCTTGACCGCGAGCCCGATCCCGATCGCCAGAACGGCGATGACCTGCACGGATGTGGTCAGTGACCGGCCGTTGTCAGTGGCGAGTGCCACCATGTCGAACGTGCCCGCCTTGATCCCGATCAGGAGCAGGCCGAGCAGCATGACGACCGAGCCGAGCAGCGTGTAGAGGATGAAACGCCAGGCGGCGGCCTGACGGTCCTCGCCGCCCCAGCGGGCGATGAGGAAGTACATCGGGATGAGCACCATCTCGAACGCGAGGAAGAACAGCAGCAGATCGAGGACGGCGAAGGTCGCGAGGGTGCCGGACTCGAGGACGAGCAGCAGCGCGACGAAGGCCTTCGGGGTCGGTCCCGAAGGCATCTTGAAGTAGGAGTAGAGCGCGCAGAGGAAGGTCAGCAGCGCGGTCAGGACCAGAAGGGGGAGGGAGATGCCGTCGATGCCGAGGTGGATGCGCACGTCGAGTGCGGGGATCCAGCTGATGTCGGTCGTGGCCTGCATCTTCGACGGATGGTCGTGGTCGAAGCCGAGCGCGAGGACGATCGCGGCGATGAGGATCACGCCGGTGACGGTCACCCCGTGGCGCAGTACGGCCTGGTCGGGCGACTTCCCCTTCAGTCCGGGCGGGGCGGGCAGCAGGGCCGTGACGGCGCCGAGGAGCGGTCCGGCCACGATCAATGCCAGAAGGAACTGCATCACGGACTCGTTGATATCGATCACGCCTGCTCACGCTCCCGTGGCGACGAGGACGACGGCGACCGCGAGGACGACGGTGCCGGCGAGCAGCGCGCTCACATAGGTCTGGAGATTGCCGGTCTGGGCTCGCCGTACGGCGATGCCGAGCCAGCGGGGCAGCGCGCCCGCGCCGCGTACGTAGGTCTCGACGACCTCCCGGTCCAGGAACCGCACAAGATCGGCTCCGGCCTGGACCGGGCGGACGAACACAGCCGTGTACAGGGCGTCGAGGTGGAAGCCGACGGCCGCGTGGCGGTGCAGAGGCCCGAGCAGCAGCCGTCCGGGGTCGGCGGGGTCGGGCGCGTAGGCCACGTCTCCGTAGGCGGGCTCGTGGGTGGCGATGGCCTCGGCCTCGACCAGTCCGGCGTCGCCCTCGGGGTGGGCGGCGACCGCGCCCAGGGGGACGCGGGCCGCGACCGCGCTGGTGTGGCGCCAGGCGGCGTAGGTGACCAGGCCACCGATCAGGGCCACGCCCGTGCCGAGCACGGAGGTGGTGAGGGTCGGGGTGAGGTCGCGTCCGTCGAACCAGTCGGGCAGCACGCGGTAGGCGAACGCGCCGAGGGCGAGGGAGGGGGCCGCGAGGACCCACAGCACCACTGTCATCGTCAGCGGCTGGCGGCCGTGGTCGGGGGCCTCGGTGCCGCGCCCGTTGAAGGCCAGCAGCCACAGGCGGGTCGCGTACGCGGCGGTGAGCAAGGCCGTCAGGAGCCCGGCGACCAGGGTGATCCAGCCGGCGGCACCGGGGGCGTGCTCGGTGTGGCCGGTGGCCACGTGTTCGGCGGCGCCAAGGACGGACTCCTTGGAGAAGAAGCCGCTGAAGGGCGGGATCGCGGCGAGCGCGAGGAGCGCCACGGTCATCGTCCAGAAGGCGTCGGGGATACGGGCGCGCAGGTCCTTCATGCGGGACATGGCGGCCAGTGAGTTGGTGCCGGCGGCGTGGATGATCACGCCGGCCGCGAGGAACAGCAGCGCCTTGAAGGCGCCGTGGGACAGGAGGTGGAAGACGGCGGCGCCGCGGTCGCCGACGGCCAGGGCGCCGGTCATGTAGCCGAGCTGACCGATCGTCGAGTAGGCGAGGACGCGCTTGATGTCGTCCTGGGCGAGCGCGGCGAGACCGGAGCCGAGCATCGTGACGGCGGCCATGGCGGCGAGGACCACCATCGCGGCCTGGGAGGCCTCGAAGACCGGGAGGAGACGGGCGATGAAGTAGACACCGGCGGCGACCATCGTCGCGGCGTGGATCAGCGCGGAGACGGGGGTGGGGCCGGCCATGGCGTCGGGGAGCCAGGTGTGCAGCGGGAACTGCGCCGACTTGCCCGCCACGCCCGCGAGGAGGAGCAGGGCGATCAGGGTCGGGTGGTCGAGTCCGCCGTGCGCGACGGCGTCGAGGACCTTGGTGATCCTGAAGGATCCCGCGTCGGTGGCCAGCGCGAACAGGCCGATCAGGAAGGGGACGTCACCGAGTTTGGTCACCAGGAAGGCCTTCAGGGAGGCGGCGCGGGCCTCCGGGGTCTCCCAATAGTGGCCGACCAGGAAGTACGAGCAGATGCCCATGATCTCCCAGCCGACCAGCAGCACGATCAGGTCGCCGGAGTAGACGACGAGCAGCATCGCGGAGGTGAACAGGGAGACGAGAGCGGCGTACGAGGGGTAGCGCGGGTCGTCACGCAGATAGCCCGTCGAGTAGATCTGCACGCAGATGGCGACGAAGGCGACCAGAACGGCTACGAGGGCGGCGAAGCCGTCGATGTAGAGGGCGAGTTCGATCGGCACCGAGCCGGTCGGGGTGAGTTCGGTGGCCGCGTTCACCGTCTGGTCGCCGCCCTGGCGCACGGCGACCACGGCGGCGAGCGCGAGGGCGGCGAGCGTCGGGACGACGGCGAGGGGGCGGACGAAGCCGGGGGCGGTGCGGCCCAGGAGCAGGCCGGCCGCGGCACCCAGGAAGGGGAGGAGGGGGACGAGGACGGCGAGGGTGGTCGTGGTCACGCGGTGGCCTCAGCCTTCCCGGTCCGCCCGGTCTCCGCGGTCTGTTCGGCGGGGTGGGCGTCGTCGTCGGAATCGTCGGGGCCGTGGCCCTCGGCGGTGTCGCGGAGTTTGTCGATGTCGGCGGTGCCGCGGTTGCGGTGGACGGCGAGGACGATCGCGAGGCCGATACCGATCTCGGCCGCGGCGATGGCGATGGTGAACAGGGTCAGGGCCTGGCCGGAGTGCAGGGTCTCCTCGGCGGCCTTGCTGAGCCAGACGTCGAAGGCGACCAGGTTCAGGTTGACGGCGTTGAGCATCAGCTCGACCGACATCAGGACGAGGATGGCGTTGCGGCGGGCGAGGACTCCGTAGAGGCCGGTGCAGAAGAGGAGGGCGGAGAGCACGGCGGGATAGGCGAGGTGCATCAGCGGGCGCCTTCCTGCTCGGCCGGGTCGGTTTGACCGGCCGGCTCGCTTCCCCGGGCCGTGGGCTCGGCTCCCCCGGCCGACCGGGTTGCCTCGACTGACCCATTTCGCCCTATCGGGTGAATACGGGAATTCGGCGCGGATGGGGAACTACCGGTCGCGGCTTGGGAGTTCACAGGGGGAGAGCTCGACTCCGCCTTCGCCTTGCGGGACAGGACGATCGCGCCGACCAGGGCCGCGAGGAGCAGGACGGAGAGGGCCTCGAAGGGGAGGACCCAGTTCTGGAAGAGGCTGGCGCCGGTGGCCTCGGTGGAGCCGGCGGCGGGGCCGTCCAGGTCGATCCAGGTGGTGCGGAAGGCGTCCACGACCACCCAGACCAGAGCCGCGGCCGCGGCGACGGCCACCGCGAGGGCGGCCCAGCGGTTGCCGGAGTCGGCGTCCGGGGAGCGGCCGATGGGGGCCCTGGTGAGCATCAGACCGAACAGAAGGAGGACGACGACGGAGCCGACATAGATGAGGACCTGCACCCAGGCGATGAACTCGGCGGTGAGCAGGAGGTATTCGACGGCGAGACCGCCGAGCGCCACCACCAGCCACAGGGCGGCGTGCACCAGCTGCTTGGTGGTGACGGTGACGAGGGCGGCGCCGAAGGTGACGAGACCGACGAGCAGGAAGGCGACCTCGACACCGGTCGGGGAGAGAAAGCCGTGGGAGTCGGCGGCGACCGTGGTGAGCGTGGGGTGCGCCGCCGTCGCGGTGGCTGCGTCGAGGGTCACGGGGCGTCTCCCTCGGGGGCGGTCGGCCCGGTGGGCGGCTCGGTCGGCTGGGGGCCCGGCTCGGTGGGGTCGGGCTTGGGTCCGGCTGGGGGCGTCGGCTCGGGGTTCGGTGCGGCCGGGCTGGCGTCCGTCGCGGCAGCAGAGGGCTCGGCGTTGGATCCGGTCGGGGCCGCCGGCTTGGGCTGGGTTGCCGTCAGTTTTTCGGCGGTCTTGCGGGCGGTGGCGATCTCCTTCGGTTCCTCCGCACCAGGGTCGAGTGCGGGCGGCGCCGGGACGGTCCACATCCACTCGCGGAGCTTGTCCCGCTCGTGGGTGAGGTCGCGGATGTCGGTCTCGGCGTACTCGAACTCCGGGGACCAGAACAGGGCGTCGAAAGGACACACCTCGATGCAGATACCGCAGTACATGCAGAGGGAGAAGTCGATGGCGAAGCGGTCGAGGACGTTGCGGCTGCGCTCGCGGCCGCCCGGGGTCGCGGCGGGGACCGTCTCCTTGTGGGAGTCGATGTAGATGCACCAGTCGGGGCACTCACGGGCGCAGAGCATGCAGACCGTGCAGTTCTCCTCGAACAGGCCGATCACTCCGCGGGTGCGGGGCGGGAGATCGGGCTGGACGTCGGGGTACTGCTCGGTGACGGTCTTCTTCGTCATCGTGCGCAGGGTGACGGCCAGGCCCTTGGCGAGGCCGCTGCCGGGGATCGGGGCCATAGCTACTGGATCACCACCTTGACGATGCCGGTGAGGGCGATCTGGGCGAGGGAGAGGGGGACGAGGAGGGTCCAGGAGAGCTTCTGGAGCTGGTCCTCGCGCAGGCGGGGGTAGGTCACGCGGAGCCAGATGACGACGAAGGCGAGCACGGCTGTCTTGAGGAGGGTCCAGACCCAGCCGAGACCGTCGGCGCCCCAGGGGCCGTGCCAGCCGCCCAGGAAGAGGACGGTGGTGAGGCCGCACAGGACGACGATTCCGGCGTACTCGGCGAGGAGGAACAGGGCGAAGCGGAGGCCGGTGTACTCGGTGTAGGCGCCAAAGATGATCTCCGAGTCGGCCACGGGCATGTCGAAGGGAGGGCGCTGGAGTTCGGCGAGGCCGGCGACGAAGAAGACGATCGCGCCGACGATCTGCCAGGGGAGCCACCACCACTCGAAGGCGTCGAGGATGCCGGGGAGGGAGACCGTACCGGCCGCCATCGCCACCGAGGCGGCGGTGAGCAGCATCGGGAGTTCGTAGGCGAGGAGCTGTGCGGCGGTGCGGAGGCCGCCGAGGAGGGAGAACTTGTTGGCGGAGGCCCAGCCGGCCATGAGGGAGCCGAGGACACCCACGCCCATCACGGCGAGCACGAAGAACACGCCCGCGTCGACGACCTCGCCCACGGCGCCCTCTCCGGGGCCGATCGGGATGGCGAGGAGGACGAGGAGGTAGGGCAGGAGGGCGACGGCGGGGGCGAGTTGGAAGATACGGCGGTCCGCGCCCGCCGGTACGACGTCTTCCTTCTGGGCGAACTTGACGCCGTCGGCGACGAGTTGGGCCCAGCCGTGGAAGCCGCCGGCGTACATGGGGCCCAGGCGGCCCTGCATGTGGGCCATCACCTTGTGCTCGGTCTGGCCGATGATCAAGGGGAAGGTGAGGAAGACGACGAAGACGATCAGGAGTCGCACGGCGACGTCGAGAGCGTCGTTCACTGCGGGCCTCCTGGTGGGGTGTCCGGGGTGCGGGGGTGGGGGGTGGTCAGGTCCGGGGACGGCGGGTCGTCCGGGGTCGAGTCGTCGTCGGCGGGTTCGTCGACGGTTCGGCCGTCGGGGGTCGAGTCGTCGGAAGTTGGCCCGTCGGGGTTAGGCCCATCAGCGGGGTCGTCGGGAGTTGGGCCGGTGTCCTGAGGATTCGGTGCGGCCGGTTCGTGGGCCGACGCGGCGGTCTCAGGGGTCGGCTCTTCGGACGCCGAGGGCTCTTCGGACGCCGGGGACGGTTGAGACGCCGGGGACTGTTCGGACGCCGAGGGCTCTTCCTGGGGCTTGGGTGGCTCCGGGCTCTGGGGGGATTCCGCGTCCTGGGGGGCGCGGGGTCGTTCCGTTGCCGGGTCGTCGAAGGCCGGGCGGGCGTGGTGCCAGGGGGCGTCCGGGCTGCGCGGGGTGGTGGGTTGGGGGCGTGCGGGGGTGGCGCTCGTGTCGTCGGAGGACGGTTCGGCGGGGGTCGCGGCGCGCTGGCTCGCGGAACCGCCTGAGGCGCTGCGAGCCCGACGCGGCCCTGCCGGCGCGGCGCCGGTCCCTGCCGGGCGCTGCGAGGTGGCGGCATCCGACGCGGGCGAGCCCTTCGCCTCGGCCTTGGTCGAGGGCTCGGGCGAGCCGGTTGCCGGAGCAGCGGACCCGGGCGTGCCGTCGGCCTGGTCTGCCGGACCGTCACCCGTACTGTCGGCTCCCGGTGCCGTCTGGCTGGCGGAACCCTGCGCAGCGGTACGGGTGCGTCGGGGCACGCCTGCGGGCGAGGCACCCGGAGTACCGGTCCTCGCCTCGGGCCCCGCACCCGACGTCCCCGACCCCTCTACCTGGCTCGCCGAACCCTCCGAAACAGAACGCGCCCGACCTGGCCCAGCACCGGCCTCGCCTGCACGGGGCGACACCTCGGCCTGGCTCGCCGAACCCTCAGCCGCCGAACGCGCCCGACGCGGAGCCGCACCCGCAGCCTCACCGGCACCGGGCGACACCTCAGCCTGACTCACCGAACCCTCGCCCGCCGCACCCGGCGTCCCAGCCCCGCCCGCCTGGCTCGCCGAACCCTCAGCCGCCGAACGCGCCCGACGCGGAGCCGCACCCGCAGCCCTCGCCCCGGCTCCGGATCCGCCAACCGGCGTCTCCGCCTGGCTCGCCGACCCCTCCGCCGCCGAACGCCCCCGACGCGAAACCGCACCCGCAGCCTCCGCCCCGGCTCCAGCCGCGGCCCCGGCTCCGGCCCCGCCAACCCCCGTCTCCCCCTGGCTCGCCGACCCCTCCGACGCCGAGCGCGCGCGGCGGACGGGGCGGTCGGATGAGGGGCGGGGGGTGCGGGTCGGGCGGGTGGGGGTGGGGGGGAGTTGGCCCTTTTGGGGGCCCCAGTCGTTGGGGTCGGGGACTCCTGGGGGGAGCATCTGGCGGCGCTTGGGGCCGCCGTGTTCGGACTCGCCCGGTTCCTTCGCGCCGGGCCAGGCCTTGGCGACGCGGGCGGCGAGGACGAAGTCCTTGCGGAGGGGGTGGCCCTCGAAGGTCTCCGGGAGCAGGAGGTGGGCGAGCGAGGGGTGGCCCTCGAAGGTGACGCCGAACATCTCGTGGGTCTCGCGTTCGTGCCAGGCGGCGCCCGCGTAGATGTCGACGGCGGTGGGGAGGACCGGGGTCTCGTGGGGGATCGTCGTGCGGAGCAGCAGGCGTCGGACCGGGGAGAGGGCCGCCACGTGGGCCGCCACGCGGAAGCCGGTGCCGGGTTCGTCGACCGCGCTCAGCCAGTCGAAGTAGGTGCAGCCCAGGTCGTCGCGGGCCACGCGGAGTGCCGTGAGCCAGTCCGTCGGCGGGACGTCCACCGTCAGGACCTCGTAGGACTCCTCCGCGGTGGCCTCCGGGCCGAAGAGTTCCTCGGCGGGGGCGGGGAGCCACCCGACGGCGCCGGTCACGTCGCGTCCCCCTCACCCTGAGCGGCCTGAGCAGCCCGAGAGGCACTCTCCGGCCCTCCAGACCCCTCCGGCCCCGTCACCAACCCGCTCTGCAGCGCCGCCACCGACGCGCGGCCCCCGGACGTCCCAGCCGGCCCAGCCGTCCCGGCCGTCACCCCGTACCGCTCCCCCAGCGACTCCCGCGCGATCTTCTCCTGGAGTTTCAGGATGCCCTGGAGGAGGGCCTCCGGGCGGGGAGGGCAGCCGGGGACGTAGACGTCCACCGGGATGATCTGGTCGACGCCCTTCGTCACCGAGTAGGAGTCCCAGTAGGGGCCTCCGCAGTTGCTGCACGCGCCGAAGGAGATGACGTACTTGGGCTCGGGCATCTGTTCGTACAGGCGCTTCACGGCCGGTGCCATCTTGTCCGTGACCGTGCCGGAGACGACCATCAGGTCGGCCTGGCGGGGGCCCGGGGCGAAGGGGATGACGCCGAGGCGGATGAAGTCGTGGCGGGCCATCGACGCGGCGATGAACTCGATCGCGCAGCAGGCGAGGCCGAAGTTGAAGACCCAGAGGGAGTACCGGCGGCCCCAGTTGAGGACCACCTTCATCGGCTCGGGGGCGAGGCGGGCGAGCGCGCCCAGCCGTTTCGGCTCCGGCAGCAGAACGGGTTCCGAGGGGGTCACGTCCATGTCAGGACACCCTTCTTGTACGCGTACAACAGCCCCACGGCGAGGAAGCCCAGGAAGATGAACATCTCCACGAGGGTGGTCGCGCCGTAGCCGTCGGCGGCGAACACCGTCGCCCACGGGAACAGGAAGATCGAGTCGACGGCGAAGATGACGTAGAGGAAGGCATAGACGTAGTAGCGGACCTGGGTGTGGGCCCAGCCCTCGCCGACGGGGTCGACTCCGCACTCGTACGTCAGGAGTTTCTCGGGGGTGGGGACCACCGGTCGCAGCAGGCGTCCGGCGCCGAAGGCGACCGCGACGAACAGCACGCCGACGACGGCGAGCAGTCCGACGACCGAGTACGACTGGAAGTAGTCCGCCGCGACGACAGTCGGATCGACGGCGCTTGCACCGACGACGGTCGGTTCCGGCACGTCCGCTCCTCGCTCCCTGTGAGCTGCCCTGTGAGCTGCTGAACACCGCTGTTCGACGATCTGTACGCACGGGAGTCTAGGCCCTCGTAAAGGCACGGTAAGCAGCCCGTCACCCCTCGAAGGAACGGGGGTGGGGTTTTCCCCCGCACGTCGCGGCGGTCCGCCTCATGGCGCACGGCCCTCACGCGCGGCACGCTAGCCCATATGACCGAACGCCAATCGTCCCCGAGCCGTGCCGTGACCGCCGCAGGAAGCGGCGAGGGCGAGCGGCTGCCGCCGGCCCGTATCGCCTACGACGCGCACACCTGGAAGGAGATCGCGCACCTCCTGGCGAACCTTCCCGTGTCGATCTTCGGATTCGTCTACGTCATGACGGTGCTGTTCACCGGCTTCTGGCTGACCGTGACGGTGATCGGTTTCCCGTTGCTCGCGGCCGGTCTGCTGGGAGCGCGGCAGCTGGGCAAGCTGGAGCGGGCGCGGGCCCGGGCGCTGCTCGGGGTGCGGGTGGACGAACCGAGCCCCCTGCCGTGGCGCACGAAGAACGGCGGCAGCGGCTTCTTCGCCCGGCTGTGGATGGGGTTGAAGGACCCGGTGGGCTGGCGGACGGTGCTGTACGACTTCATCCGGCTGCCGTGGGGCGTGCTCACCTTCACCGTCACGCTGACGTCGTTGTTCGTGCTGTGGCCGGTGCTGCCGTTCATCGCGCGGGGCCTCGCCAACGTGGACCGGGCGATGGTGCGGGGTCTGCTGTCGCCCTCCGACGAGCTGGAACGCCGTATCGCCGAACTGGAGTCGGACCGGGGGGTCGTGGTCGACACGGCCGCCGCCGATCTCCGGCGGATCGAGCGCGATCTGCACGACGGGGCGCAGGCCCGGCTGGTCAATCTGGCCATGGGGCTCGGCCTCGCGAAGGAGAAGCTCCTGGAGGACCCGGAGTACGCGCAGGCGATGGTCGCGGAGGCGCACGGCGAGGTGAAGCTGGCGCTTCAGGAGCTGCGGGATCTGGCGCGGGGCATCCATCCCGCCGTACTGACCGACCGCGGGCTCGATGCCGCGCTCTCGTCGGTCGCCTCGCGCTGCACGGTGCCGGTGAAGGTGACCGCCGACCTCGACGCGCGGCCGGTCCAGGCGATCGAGGGGATCGCCTACTTCACCGTCTCGGAGCTGTTGCAGAACATCAGCAAGCACAGTGGGGCGCGGTCGGCGTCGGTCGACGTGTGGCGGGCGGAGGACCGGCTGCTCATCCAGGTCTGGGACGACGGCCGCGGCGGCGCCCGCCTCGACGGCGGCACCGGTATGCGAGGGCTCGCGGAGCGGCTCGACGCGGTCGACGGGCTGTTCGTCATCGACTCGCCGCCGGGGGGTCCGACGGTGGTCACGGCGGAGCTGCCGTGGCGGGACCGGGCGCCGGAGCGGTCGTAGCAGCCGTAGGGGTGGGGAAAACCCCCCTTCCAAGACGCCGACGGACTCCATGTCCCCCAGACCTGCGGCGCAGCAGGGTGGAGGTACGACACCACAGGCGCAGGACGAGGAAGAAGGACGACGTCGATGGCCACGGACTACGGGTACGACAGTGGGCTCGGGTTCCCCGAGGAAGTACGGCGGCACCGGGTGCCGGCGGGGCTGCGGGCGCCGTTCGAGGGGCGGACCTGGCGGGAGCTCGGCTATGTGCTGCTGAGCCTGCCGATCAGCATCGTGATGTTCACGTACGCCGTCACGATGGTCTCGCTGGGCGCGGGACTGCTGGTGACCTTCCTCGGCATCCCGGTGTTCGCGGCCGGACTCGCCGGGTGCCGGGGGCTCGGGGCGATGGAGCGGGCGCGGGCGCGAGGGCTGCTGGGTCTCGAGGTCGGCGATCCGGAGCCGCTCAGGATGCGCGGGTCCGGGTTCATGGCGTGGATCGGGGCGGTGCTCAAGAGCGGGACGTCGTGGCGGACGCTGCTGTACTCCGTGCTGCATCTGCCGTGGGCGCTGTTCTCGTTCGTCGTCGCGGTGAACTTCTGGGTGTACGGCTGGGCGCTGCTGACGTATCCGCTGTGGTTCTGGGTCTTTCCGGCGTACGTCGGTCAGGACGGGCTTCAGCTGTACGGCGACGAGACCCACCACATCTATCTGGACAACCCGTTCGAGATCGGGGTGACCGCGCTGGTGGGGCTGTTGTTCACGCTGGCCACGCCGTGGATCGTGCGGGCGCTGACGACGGTGGACCGGGTGATGGTGCACGGGCTGCTGGGGCCGACCCGGCTGTCGGCGCGGGTGGTGGAGCTGGAGTCGGACCGGGGGGTCGTGGTGGACACCGCGGCGGCCGATCTGCGGCGGATCGAGCGGGATCTGCACGACGGGGCACAGGCCCGGCTGGTGGCGCTGGCGATGGATCTGGGGCTGGCGAAGGAGAAGCTCACGGAGGATCCGGCGGCGGCGGCGCGGATGGTGGACGAGGCGCACGGTGAGGTGAAGACGGCGCTTCAGGAGCTGCGGGATCTGGCGCGGGGGATCCATCCGGCGGTGCTGACGGACCGGGGGCTGGATGCGGCGCTCTCCTCGGTGGCCTCTCGGTGCACGGTGCCGGTGCAGGTGGAGGTGGATCTGGCGTCGCGGCCGGCGCCGGCGATCGAGGGGATCGCGTACTTCACGGTGTCGGAGCTGTTGCAGAACGTCAGCAAGCATGCGCGGGCCACGTGGGCGGCGGTGGATGTGTGGCGGGTGGAGGATCGGCTGTTGTTGCAGGTGGTGGACAACGGGGTGGGTGGAGCCGATGTGTCTGCCGGGTCGGGGTTGGCGGGGCTGGCGGAGCGGTTGGACGCGGTCGACGGGATTCTGGTGGTGGATTCGCCGGGTGGGGGGCCTACTCGGGTGACGGCGGAGTTGCCTTGGCGGGGGGATCGGGTGTGACGGGTTCGGGTTCTGTGTGACGTGGGCGGTGGGGGCGGTGGGGATCTTCGCCCCCGCTGCCCCTACCCGTCCCTCCCCCAGAGGGGGGACCCCCACCAGGGGCTGCCGCCCCTTCGACCCCGCGACCCCGCCCCCGGGGGCCGCCGCTCCCTGGGGGCTGCGCCCCCAGACCCCCATCGGCCCTGAAGGGGCCTCGTCCTCAAACGCCGGACGGGCTGGGATTGCCTGGACCTGCGTTTGATGATTTACGCCGGGCGGCTGCCGTGGTTGCTGCGGCCCTTTTTTGTGCGCCACTTGCGTTTGCGGGTTTTCTTCGACATGCCTCTTCTGCTTAGTCGAGGAAGGGCGTCTCGTCGAGGGGTCACGCGCGGGCGATGGGGGCCAGGGTCGCGTCGGTGAGGTGGGTCAGGTCCGTGGGGGAGAGTTCGACCTCCAGGCCTCTGCGGCCCGCCGAGACGCAGATCGTGGCGTGGCCGGCGGCCGAGGCGTCCAGGACCGTGGGGAGCTTCTTGCGCTGGCCGAGCGGGGAGATGCCGCCCCTGACGTAGCCCGTGGTGCGTTCGGCGAGAGTCGGGTCGGCCATCGCGGCCCGCTTGCCGGACACGGCCGTCGCCAGCGCCTTCAGGTCCAGGGAGCCCGCCACCGGGACCACCGCCACCGTGAGCGCCCCGTCCACGTCCGCGACCAGGGTCTTGAAGACGCGGTCCGGGGAGACCCCCATCGCCTCCGCCGCCTCCTCGCCGTAGGACGGGTGGGAGGGGTCGTGCTCGTAGGCGTGGACCGTGAAGGGCACGCCCGCGGCGGTCAGGGCCACCGTCGCGGGGGTACCCCCGGACTGCTGCTGCTTCTTGGCCTTCTTCGGCATCTGACGCTTCCCCGGGTTCAGTTCAGACTCGTCGGGCCGCGCGTCAGTTCCGACGCCGGCAACGACGGAAGGTTACGGATGATCGCCGTCTCCGCGCGCAGCAGTCTCAGTTCGTCGCGGAGCCGGGACGCGGTGTCGGGGGCCTGGAGCAGGCGCTGCTTGGTGGGGGTGTCCAGCATCATCGCCGCCGCCACCAGGTAGGAGACCACGGAGGGCTCGTCGGGCAGGTCCGTGCCGCTCGACAGGGAGCGTTCCCGCGCTCCCGCCAGGCGCTTCTGGTACTGGCGGAAGGCCCGCAGCACCCCCTCGGCCAGCGGCCCCGACTCGTCGCCCGCGTCCTCCTCCAACTCCTCCAGTTCGGCCGTCAGATACGGGCCCGAGGCGTCCACCGACACCAGCCGGACGCGGGTCGTGCCCGTCGCCAGGACCTCGAACGAGCCGTCGGGACGCTCCCGTACCGTCGCCGCGTCCGCCACACAGCCGGTGGAGTGGAACGCCTTGAGCGGGTCCTCGCCGAAGCCGGCCGCCGGGCCGCGCTCGGGCACGGACGTCTGGTCCGGCATGCCCGGTGCGCTGGGCGCCACCTCGTGGCCGTCGCGGATCGCCACGACGGCGAACCGGCGCGGCTCCTCCTCGGGCGTCTTCAGCAGTTCGCGCATCATGGCGCGATAGCGCTCCTCGAAGACGTTGAGAGGAAGCACGAGCCCCGGGAACAGCACTGAGTTCAGGGGGAAGAGCGGGAGCCGCACGGTGGTCACGGCGCCAAAGCCTAATGGCCTCCGGAGCGGACACGTCCCCCGTGCTCACTTTGTGGATGGATCAAGGCATGCCGGCGGACCTCCTCGCGGACCTCCAGGAACCGGCCGAGGGGATCCTCCGACTCCCGGCTCCACGGGTACGAGGTGGCGTAGGGGCCGACCATGCGCAGCTGCTCCAGGGCGTCCGTCCAGCGGCCGAGGCGCACCAGGACGAACACCAGCTTGTTGCGGATCTCGGCAGGCCACGGGGTGGCCGCCGCGAAGGTGGCGGACAGTTCGATCGCCCGGTCCGCCGCCGCGTCCAGCCGCTCCCGCGCCACGACGGTCCCGGCGCCCTCGGTCAGACAGGCCAGCGTCGCGCGCGTGGGCAGCGCCTGGACGAGCGAGCCGGCCGGGGCGTCCTGCGCGGCCCGCTCGGCGAAGTCGAAGCACTCCCGGTGCGAGCCCCGCCAGGAGGTCGCCAGATAGCGCAGGGCGGCCACATGGCAGCCGTAGTGGAGCGGGGCGCGCCGCACGGCCGCCTCCCACAGCTCGCCGAAGTAGGTGGGCCCCGCCTGCGATCCGCGCGCGTGGTCCAGGGCGAGCCGCCAGGGCACCGGGTCGCGGTCCTCGCCGCGCGCGGCGGCCGTGATCAGCGGGCTGACCTCACGCAGCAGCTCCGCGCGGGCCGGTGAGTCCCAGGCGCGGTCCACCGCGAGCTGGGCGCCCAGCAGCAGCCGGTCCACGTCCTGCGGGGCCTCGGCGCGCCAGGTGTCGTACCACTCGGGGCGCGAGCGGGCGAAGGCGGCCAGGCGCCGGACGTACCGGTCGCGCAGCTCCCAGGCGGCGTCCTCGCGGGTCGCGGCGAGCAGCTCGGCCGCGCGCCCGTAGGAGCCCTGTCCGGCGGCGACCAGCGCGGGTCCGAGCCGGTCGTCGGGCGCGTCGAGCAGTACCTCGTCGTCGGCGGTCAGTCCGCCGGTGAGGTAGGGGGGTATCCGCGACGCACGGAAGGGGGGCAGCAGAGCCATGGTGTCGACCATTGAAAGACCGCGGCTCGGCGTTACGCCAGTGCGCACGTGCAACTCGGAGAAAGTTGTACGGCGGAAGGTCAAGGGGAGGTAAAGAGCTGACCTTCGTTCACCTTACGTACCAAAAACCTCCCTAATTCCGCCGCAACAGCCTGGTTGCTCCAGCCGCGACCGTGGTCGCCAGGATCCACCCCAGAAGGACCATCACCGCCGCCAGCCACTGCCAGCCGCCGCGCAGCTGCCAGAAGCCGACCTGGCCCAGGTCGATCACCGGAAGCAGCAGGTCCAGGGCGAACAGGGCGGGATTCCACGCCGGGTGGTCGCCTCCCTTGAGCGGTGGATGGCTCGCGTGTGCGAATGCCAGGGAGCTCGCCGCCCACAGCACCGCCATCCATACGGCGGCCCGGCCCGGCCGGTACCCGTAGGCGACCGTCCAGTCCTGCACGTATCCCCACAGCTTGGCGGCCGGTGGCAGGCTCTCGCGGCGCCGGCGCTGCTTGGCGAGCAGCACCTCGCGCGCGTCCTCGTCCTCGCCCCCGGCCCGCAGCACGGCGGCGAGTCTCTCGTACGGCTCCGGGTTGTACTCGGCGGTCGCGGCCGCCACCCAGTCCAGGCGCTCGGCCAGCGGGAAGGGGCCGTGCGGGACGAGGTTCTCGTAGACGAAGCCGCCCATGTGGAGATTGCCGGGCCCCGGCCAGGCGGTCGCCCGGTCCACGAGGTTGCCGACGCGGGCGCCCGACAGGACCACCTTGCCGCGCTGCGGCTTCTCGCCGAGGAAGCGCAGCTCCGGGGCCTGGATGCGGCGCAGCGACAGCTCCTGCTCGTCGGTGAAGGTGAACCGGGCCCGCTCCAGGTCGACCGCGTCCCCGAACCGCCCGTCGTCCAGCCGGACCCCGCCCTGGCACTCGAAGCGCTGGATCCGCGTCCCGCGCGCGGGGGTCGCCCCGCTGCGCATGGCGGCGCCGACGCCCGCCGGGGTCAGGTACAGCGTGCGCTCGACGGTCAGCTGCGGGGCGTTCAGCGCGAGCCGGGTGTACGGGTTGTTCAGGCGGGCGCCGCGCAGGCTCAGCGAGACGCCGATGGTGGCGCTGCGCAGGCTCAGCTCGCCGTGCGACTCCAGTAACTCGGCCTGGAGGTCCTGGCCCACGGTCATGCCGTCCGCGGCGATCGAACGGCCGCTGCGGTCGCGGTAGACGATCGCCTGGTTCATCAGCAGGTCGGTCCCGATGTGCGCGTCGGTCAGCCGCACGCCGTTGTGGAACCGGCAGCGCGGCAGATGCAGATCGCCCTCGGTGTGCACCCGGGCGGCCTCCAGGCGGGGCACCGAGCAGTCCACGAACCGCGCGGTGGTGAAGCGGGCCTCCGGCAGCAGGATCTCCCGCTCGAAGCGGCAGCCCTTCATCTCCAGGTACGGCACGATCGTGCCGCCCGCGAGGTCCAGGGTGCCGCTGATCTGCACTCCGGTGAGCTTCAGGGACGACACCCGGCCCGCGAGCGCGGGCGGCCCGTCCAGGAGCAGCCAGCAGATGATCCGCGCGCGTACCGTCCGCTCGGGCCCCCAGGGATGCCCGCCGTGCGGGTCGTCGACGACGGTGTCGCCGCTGCTCAGGTCGTACACGCTGCCGTTGCGGAAGGCCTGCCACATCCCGGCCTCGGCGGCGGTCAGATCGTCCGGCAGGTCTCCGTCGCGGATGCCCCGGATGCCGGCCCCCTCGGTCACGGTTCTTCCAGCTCCTTGCGGCTCGTGCCCTGCGGCTCGTGGGATTCGTACAACCGTTCATGCCCGTTGAGTGACGCCCGGAACACTAGACGTGAAGGGGATCTTCCGGGTTCCTGGAAGGGGGCGTATCAGCCATTGGAATGCGCGGACGGGCCCTGACGCGGGTCTGAGAGAATTGGGTCCGTGATCTCCCGAATCGATCTGCGCGGCGACGCCCTCCCCGAGGGTCCCGCCCTGCGCGACCTGCTGCCCCGAGCCGACTTCGACGTCTCGGCCGCCCTGGAGAAGGTGCGTCCGATCTGCGAGGCCGTGCATCATCGGGGCGACGCGGCGCTGATCGACTTCGCCGAGAAGTTCGACGGGGTGAAGCTGGACCGGGTGCGGGTGCCCGCGGCCGCGCTCGAAAAGGCGCTCGAAGAGCTCGACCCCGCCGTGCGCGCGGCCCTGGAGGAGTCCATCCGCCGCGCCCGTCTCGTCCACCGCGAGCAGCGCCGCGGCACCCACACCACCCAGGTCGTGCCGGGCGGCAGCGTGACCGAGAAGTGGGTGCCGGTCGACCGGGTCGGGCTGTACGCGCCCGGCGGCCGGTCCGTCTACCCGTCCTCCGTGATCATGAACGTGGTGCCCGCCCAGGAGGCCGGCGTCGAGTCCATCGCCCTCGCCTCCCCGGCGCAGGCCGAGTTCGACGGCCTCCCGCACCCCACGATCCTCGCGGCCTGCGCGCTGCTCGGCGTCGACGAGGTCTACGCCGCCGGTGGCGCCACGGCCGTCGCGATGTTCGCGCACGGCACCGAGTCCTGCCCGCCCGCCGACATGGTCACCGGGCCCGGCAACATCTGGGTCGCCGCCGCCAAGCGCTACTTCACCGGCAGGATCGGTATCGACGCCGAGGCCGGCCCGACCGAGATCGCGGTGCTCGCGGACTCCACCGCCGACCCGGTGCACGTCGCCTCCGACCTGATCAGCCAGGCCGAGCACGACCCGCTGGCCGCCGCGGTCCTGGTCACCGACTCGGTCGAGCTCGCGGACGCGGTCGAGAAGGAGCTGGAGCCGCAGGTCGCGGCCACCCGGCACATCGAGGACCGGATCGTGCCCGCCCTGGGGGGCAGGCAGTCCGCGATCGTCCTGGTCGACGGCATCGACGAGGGCCTCAGGGTCGTCAACGCGTACGGCGCCGAGCACCTGGAGATCCAGACCGCGGACGCGGCCGCCGTGGCCGACCGGGTGCGCAACGCCGGCGCGATCTTCATCGGGCCCTGGGCGCCGGTCTCCCTCGGCGACTACGCGGCCGGGTCCAACCACGTGCTCCCGACCGGCGGCTGCGCCTGCCACTCCTCCGGGCTGTCCGTCCAGTCCTTCCTGCGCGGCATCCACATCGTCGACTACACGAAGGACGCGCTGGCCGAGGTCGCGCACCACGTGGTCACGCTGGCGGAGGCGGAGGACCTGCCGGCCCACGGGGCGGCGATCAAGGCCCGGTTCGGGTGGAAGGTGCCTGGTAAGTGACTTTCGGAATCGACGATCTCCCCGTACGGGACGAGCTGCGCGGCAAGTCCCCCTACGGCGCGCCCCAGTTGGACGTCCCCGTACGGCTGAACACCAACGAGAACCCCTACCGACTGCCCGAGCCGCTGGTCGAGCGCATCGCCGAGCGTGTCCGCGAGGCCGCCCGCGACCTCAACCGCTACCCGGACCGGGACGCCGTCGAGCTGCGCACCCGGCTCGCCGAGTACCTGACCGACACCTCCGGGTACGAGGTGGGCCTGGCCAACGTCTGGGCGGCCAACGGCTCCAACGAGGTCCTCCAGCAGCTGCTCCAGACCTTCGGCGGACCGGGCCGTACGGCGATCGGCTTCGAGCCGTCGTACTCGATGCACGCGCTCATCTCGCGCGGCACCGGCACCGGCTGGATCTCGGGTCCCCGCAACGAGGACTTCACGATCGACGTCGAGGCGGCCGCGGCGGCGATCGCCGCGCGGAAGCCGGACGTCGTCTTCATCACGACCCCGAACAACCCGACGGGCAACGCGGTCCCGCCCGAGACGGTCCTCGCGCTCTACGAGGCCGCGCAGGCGGCGAAGCCGTCCATGGTGGTGGTCGACGAGGCCTACATCGAGTTCAGCCACGGCGACTCGCTGCTGCCGCTCATCGAGGGGCGGCCGCATCTCGTCATCTCGCGGACCATGTCCAAGGCGTTCGGGGCGGCCGGTCTGCGCCTCGGCTATCTCGCCGCCCACCCGGCGGTCGTGGACGCCGTGCAGCTCGTACGGCTGCCCTACCACCTGTCGGCCGTCACACAGGCGACCGCGCTGGCCGCGCTGGAGCACACCGGCACCCTGCTGAAGTACGTCGAGCAGCTGAAGGCCGAGCGGGACCGGCTGGTGAGCGAGCTGCGGGCGATCGGCTTCGAGGTCGTGGAGTCGGACGCGAACTTCGTGCAGTTCGGGCGCTTCGACGACGAGGGCGGTTCGCACGCGGCCTGGCAGAAGATCCTCGACCGGGGCGTCCTGGTCCGGGACAACGGCATTCCGGGGTGGCTGCGGGTCTCCGCCGGCACCCCCGAAGAGAACGACGCGTTCCTCGACGCGGTCCGTGAGTTGCAGTGTCTTGTGGGGGACACCCCCACACCCCCGAAGGAGCAGAGCACATGAGCCGCGTGGGACGCGTGGAGCGAGTCACCAAGGAGACGTCCGTTCTCGTCGAGATCGATCTCGACGGGTCCGGCAAGGTCGAGGTGTCGACAGGCGTCGGCTTCTACGACCACATGCTCGACCAGCTCGGCCGGCACGGTCTGTTCGACCTCACCGTCAAGACCGAGGGCGACCTGCACATCGACTCGCACCACACCATCGAGGACACCGCCCTCGCCCTCGGCGCCGCCTTCAAGCAGGCGCTCGGCGACAAGGTGGGCATCTACCGCTTCGGCAACTGCACGGTCCCGCTGGACGAGTCCCTCGCCCAGGTGACGGTGGACCTCAGCGGCCGCCCCTACCTCGTGCACACCGAGCCCGAGAACATGGCGCCGATGATCGGCGAGTACGACACCACGATGACCCGGCACATCCTGGAGTCCTTCGTCGCCCAGGCCCAGATCGCGCTGCACGTGCACGTGCCCTACGGGCGCAACGCGCACCACATCGTGGAGTGCCAGTTCAAGGCGCTGGCCCGGGCCCTGCGGTACGCCTCCGAGCGCGACCCGCGCGCGGCCGGCATCCTCCCCTCCACGAAGGGCGCGCTGTGAACGGCCTGTCGACCCTCCTGATCGTCGTCGGCCTCTTCCTGGCCGGCGGCATCTACTCCTTCGTCAAGCAGCAGATGCCCAAGAGCCTGATCGTCCTGCTCTCCATCGCCGCCGGCATGTGTCTGGTCGCCGGTGTCATGAGGCTGGAGGTGTGGAGTTGAGCGACTCCAAGCGTGTGGTCGTCTTCGACTACGGCTTCGGCAACGTGCGGTCCGCCGAGCGTGCCCTCGCGCGCGCGGGTGCCGAGGTCGAGATAACGCGCGACTACGACAAGGCCATGAACGCCGACGGTCTGCTCGTGCCGGGTGTCGGCGCCTTCGCCGCCTGCATGAAGGGGCTGCACGAGGCGCGCGGCGACTGGATCATCGACCGCCGGCTGTCCGGCGGGCGCCCGGTCATGGGCATCTGCGTCGGCATGCAGATCCTCTTCGCGCGCGGCATCGAGCACGGCGTGGAGTCCGAGGGCCTCGACGAGTGGCCCGGCTCGGTCGAGCCGCTCCAGGCCGACGTCGTGCCCCACATGGGCTGGAACACCGTCGACGCGCCGGCCGACTCCCAGCTCTTCGCAGGGCTCGACGCGGACGCCCGCTTCTACTTCGTGCACTCCTACGCCGTCCACGACTGGTCGCTGGAGACCCACAACAAGGCGATGACCGCGCCGAAGGTCACCTGGTCGACGCACGGCAAGCCCTTCGTGGCCGCCGTGGAGAACGGCGCCCTGTGGGCCACGCAGTTCCACCCCGAGAAGTCCGGCGACGCCGGTGCGCAGCTGTTGAAGAACTGGATCGGAACCCTCTGATGCCCTCGAAGCTCTCCCGGCTCGAACTCCTGCCCGCCGTCGACGTCCGCGACGGCCAGGCCGTCCGCCTCGTGCACGGCGAGTCCGGCACGGAGACCTCGTACGGCTCCCCGCTGGAGGCCGCCCTGTCCTGGCAGCGGTCGGGCGCCGAGTGGCTGCACCTGGTCGACCTGGACGCGGCCTTCGGCACCGGCGACAACCGCGAGCTGGTCCGGCAGGTCACCGAGGCCATGGACATCAAGGTGGAGCTGTCCGGCGGCATCCGCGACGACGCCTCCCTGGCCGCCGCGCTCGCCACCGGCTGCACCCGCGTGAACCTCGGTACGGCCGCCCTGGAGAGCCCGGAGTGGGTCGCCAAGGTCATCGCCGAGCACGGCGACAAGATCGCGGTCGGTCTCGACGTCCGCGGTACGACGCTCAAGGGCCGCGGCTGGACCAGCGAGGGCGGCGACCTCTACGAGGCGCTGGAGCGGCTCGACAAGGAGGGCTGCGCGCGCTACGTCGTCACCGACATCGCCAAGGACGGCACGCTCCAGGGCCCCAACCTGGAGCTGCTGCGCAATGTGTGCGCGGCGACCGACCGCCCGGTGGTCGCCTCCGGCGGGGTGTCCTCGCTGGACGACCTGCGGGCCATCGCCGAACTGGTGCCCCTCGGTGTCGAGGGGGCCATCGTCGGGAAGGCGCTGTACGCGAAGGCGTTCACCCTGGAAGAGGCCTTGGAGGCGGTGGCTCAGTGAGCGATCTGCGACGCGTCACGACCGGTGCGCCCTGGGAGGAGACCTTCGGGTACTCCCGCGCGGTGGAACTCCCGAACGGCCTGGTGCTGGTCTCTGGCTGCACCTCGGTGGTCGACGGCGAGATCGTCGCGGGCGACCCGTACGAACAGACCGTCAACGCCTTCGACGTCGCGTTCGCGGCGCTGGGGGAGCTGGGGCTCGGCCGGGACGACGTGGTGCGGACGCGCCTGTACATCACCCACGCGCGCGACGTCGACGAGGTCGGACGTGCTCACAAGGAGCTGTTCGACGCCGTCCGGCCCGCCGCGTCCCTGATCATCGTCTCCGGCTTCGTGGACCCCAGCCTGGTCGTCGAGGTCGAGGTGGAGGCGTTCCGAGGAGCCACAGCATGACCCTCGCCGTACGAGTCATCCCCTGTCTGGACGTGGACAACGGCCGGGTCGTCAAGGGCGTCAACTTCCAGAACCTGCGCGACGCGGGCGACCCCGTCGAGATGGCCAAGGTGTACGACGCCGAGGGCGCCGACGAGCTCACGTTCCTGGACATCACCGCCTCGTCGGGCAACCGCGAGACCACCTACGACGTGGTGCGCCGCACCGCCGAGCAGGTCTTCATCCCGCTCACGGTCGGCGGCGGTGTCCGCACGGCCGAGGACGTGGACAAGCTGCTGCGGGCGGGTGCGGACAAGGTGGGCGTGAACACCGCGGCCATCGCCCGCCCGGACCTGATCCGCGAGATCGCCGAGCGTTTCGGCCGTCAGGTGCTGGTCCTGTCGGTGGACGCCCGACGCACCGAGTCGGGTTCCTTCGAGGTGACGACCCACGGCGGCCGCAAGGGCACCGGCATCGACGCCGTCGAGTGGGCCCACCGGGCCGCCGAACTGGGCGCAGGCGAGATCCTGCTCAACTCGATGGACGCGGACGGCACCAAGGACGGCTACGACATCGAGATGATCCAGGCCGTCCGCAAGCACGTGACGGTCCCCCTGATCGCCTCCGGCGGCGCGGGCAGACTGGACCACTTCCCACCGGCCATCGGAGCGGGCGCGGACGCGGTCCTGGCGGCCTCGGTCTTCCACTTCGGCGATCTGAGGATCGGCGAGGTGAAGGAGACGCTGCGGGGGGCGGGGCACCCCGTTCGCTGAGCGGGTTCCTCACTGGCGGACATCACCGGCTGACGTCATCGGCAAAGTGCGAAAGGAAAGTTGCGCAACATATGTTGTGCAACTTTTCTTTCGCGTCTACGGTGAGGGCATGCCACGCGAGCAGAACCGCCCCATCACCGACCTCGGCACGCTCAAGGCCCTGGCCCACCCCTTGCGGATGCAGCTGTACCGCGGGCTGTGCGTGGCCGGCACCGCCACGGCCTCGCACCTCGCCGACCAGGTCGACGAGGCCGTGTCCCTGGTCAGCTACCACTTGCGCAAGCTGGCCGAGCACGGGCTGATCGAGGAGGCCGAGGCGCAGAGCGGGGACGGCCGGGAGCGCTGGTGGCAGCCCTCGTCCGAGGGCGTGAGCATCCGCGACCGGGACTTCCGGGACGCGCCGGAGCGGGCGGCGGCCCACCTGGCGGCCACCCGGCTCTTCCACGAGCAGCGCGCCGACATGTACCGCCGCTACCTCGACGAACGGCCCACCTGGAGCGCCGAGTGGAACGCGGCCGCCCCGGACAGCGAGTCGCTGCTGCGGTTGACGGCCGGCGAACTGGACGAGCTGCGCGAGGAGTTGCTCGCCCTCGCGAGGAAGTACGACGAGAAGGGCCGGGCCGCCGAGGCCGCGGGCGAGACCGAGGGGCGCGAGAACGTCGCGCTGCACGTGTACGGCTTCCCGTTCCGCGTCTGATCTCCGAGAGGGCCCCGGCAGTGACCTCCACGACTTCCACGACCAACGTCCCCTTGTCCCTGGCCCACGTCGTCGACACGCCCGCCCACCGCGACGGCAACGTCCTGCGCTGGCTCGCCGCCTACACCGCCTCGATGACCGGCGACAGCGTGTACTACATCGCGCTGTCCTGGGCGGCCGTCCAGTCCGGCACACCCGCGCAGGCCGGGGTCGTGATGTCGGTCAGCGCGCTGCCGCGAGCCCTGCTGATGCTGGGCGGCGGAGTGATCGCCGACCGGCTCGGGCCGCGCAGGGTGGTCATCGGCAGTGACGCGGTGCGCTGCGCGGCGGTGCTCGCGGTGGCGGCTCTGCTGTTCCTCGCCGCTCCTGGCCTGTGGGTACTGGCCCTGCTGGCGCTCGTGTTCGGGATCGTCGACGCCGTGTTCATGCCAGCCGTGGGGGCCCTCCCCGCGCGTGTGACGAGCCGCGGGCAACTCGCGCGCGTGCAGGGCATGCGAGGGCTCGGCATTCGCTTCGCGAGCGTCGTCGGGGGCCCGCTCGGCGGCCTCGCGGTGGCGGTCGGGGGAGCGGCGGCCGCGTTCGCCTTCGCGGGGGTGCTGATCGCGATATCGGTGCCGCTGCTGG
This sequence comes from Streptomyces sp. NPDC057253, assembly GCF_042669125.1. Classification (NCBI taxonomy): domain Bacteria; kingdom Bacillati; phylum Actinomycetota; class Actinomycetes; order Kitasatosporales; family Streptomycetaceae; genus Streptomyces; species Streptomyces sp. NPDC057253. The sequence goes on from NZ_JBHUXV010000044.1 coordinate 61,666, forward strand.
TGTCCGTGCGGATACGGGAGCTGCCTGCGGACGACAGGGAGGCCGACGGCGGGACGGTGGGGGGCGAGGGCGGTGCAGAGGTGGCCGGCGTCATGGGTGCCCGCGACGGGAAGGCCGGCGGCAAGGCCGTCGTGGGCGGGGCCTGGGACGACCTGTGTGTCGGGCTTCGGTACATCCGACGGCATCCTGTCCTCGCCCCGCTGATGCTGGCCATCGCTCTCGGGGACCTCGGCTTCGTCGGGCCGCTCAACGTCGGGCTGACGCTGCTCGCCGAGGAGCGCGGCTGGGGCGCCGCCGGGATGGGCTGGGTGCTGGGCGGGTTCGGGGTCGGGGCCGGCTGCGCCTCGCTGCTGCTGGCCGTACGCGGGCGCGTGCCGCACGCCGGGCACGTGATGGTGTACGCCTGCCTCGGCGGAGCGGTCGCGATCGGCGCCCTGGCCTTCGTCCCGGGTGTCGTCGCGGCCGCCGGAGTCGCCCTGCTGATCGGGCTGCTCGCCGGACTCAGCGGCGCCCTGTGCGGTGCTCTGCTCCAGACCCAGGCGGACCCCGCCTACCTGGGCCGCGTCACCGCCGTGGCCTCCCTGGTCAGCCTCGGCTTCGCACCGCTCAGCATGCCGCTGTCCGCCGCCGCGATCGGCGCCTGGGGCACCGTCCCGGTCTTCGTGACCAGCGCGGCGGTGTGCGGCCTCGGCGCCCTCGTCGCACTCTGCGCCCGAAACCTGCGCCGCGCCGAACTCCCCACGTGAGGGCCCCGACCACCCAGCGCAGCTGGACTCCCGGCCCGGTGAGCCCGAGCCGTCAGATGCCGAGTTCCTTTGCCTCGTGGAGCTTGGCGATGGCGTCCTTGTCGCCCTCCAGGTCCACCTTGGCCGCGCTCTGGCGGCCGTACAGGAAGAGCAGCAGTTCTGACGGTTCGCCTGTTGCCGTCACGACCGGGGTGCCTCGGTGGGCCACCGCTGTCTGGCCGTTCGGGCGGCGCAGTACCAGGCCGGTGGGGACGCTGCGGCCCATCAGGCGGGCGGTGCGCTCCAGGCGGGACCACAGGGTGTCCTGGAAGACCGGGTCCAGTTCGCGGGGCGTCCAGTCGGGGCGGGCGCGGCGGACGTCCTCCGTGTGGACGTAGAACTCCACCGTGTTCGACAGCTCCTCGACCTGCTTGAGCTGGAAGGGGGAGAACCGCGGCGGGCCGGTGCGGATCAGCTGGATCAGTTCCTCGTAGGGCTTCTCGGAGAACTCGGTCATCACCCGGTCCAGGCGGGACGCGAGCTGCTTGATCAGCAGACCGCCCGCCGCGTCGGGACGGCGCTCGCGCACCACCACGTGCGCCGCGAGATCCCGGGTGAGCCAGCCCTCGCAGAGAGTGGGGGCGTCCGGACCCTCGGCCTCCAACAGGTCGGCGAGGAGAAGTCGTTCACGCTTGGCGAAAGTCGACATGCAGTCAGCCTACGACCGCCCGGCAGGTCCGCCCAGTGGACACCGCACGGTCACTGTCAGTGGCGCGCGGCACAATGGCACCCATGACCAGCACGCCCCCGCCCAGCAGCAGTCTCGACCCGGAGATCGCCGCGCGCCTCAAGCGCAGCGCCGACGGGCTCGTCCCCGCCATCGCCCAGCAGTACGACACCGGTGAGGTGCTCATGCTCGGCTGGATGGACGACGAGGCGCTGCACCGCACGCTGACCACCGGCCGCTGCACCTACTGGTCGCGCAGCCGCCGGGAGTACTGGGTCAAGGGCGACACCTCGGGCCACTACCAGTGGGTCAGGTCCGTCGCCCTGGACTGCGACGCCGACACCGTGCTGGTGAAGGTGGACCAGGTCGGCGCCGCCTGCCACACCGGCGCGCGGACCTGCTTCGACGCCGACGTCCTCCTCAAGGACGGCGCCGATTCCGGTGCCGCCCCCTCGGATCAGTAAGGTCAGCCGCCATGGACCTCGAGACCTTCCGCAAGCTCGCCACCGACCGGCGCGTCATCCCGGTCACGCGCAAGCTCCTCGCCGACGGCGACACCCCCGTCGCGCTCTACCGCAAGCTCGCCGCCGAGCGCCCCGGCACCTTCCTGCTGGAGTCCGCGGAGAACGGCCGCTCGTGGTCCCGGTACTCCTTCGTCGGCGTCCGCTCCGCCGCCACCCTGACCGCCCGGGACGGCCAGGCCCACTGGCTCGGCACCCCACCGGTCGGCGTCCCCGTCGACGGCGACCCGCTCGCCGCCCTGCGCGCCACCATCGAGACCCTGCACACCCCGCACCAGGAGGGCCTGCCGCCCTTCACCGGCGGCATGGTCGGCTATCTCGGCTACGACATCGTCCGCCGCCTGGAGAAGATCGGCCCCGGCGAGCGCGACGACCTGAAGCTCCCCGAGCTGACCATGCTCCTGACCAGCGACCTCGCGGTCATGGACCACTGGGAGGGCTCGGTCCTGCTGATCGCCAACGCGATCAACCACAACGACCTGGACACCGGCGTCGACGAGGCCTACGCCGACGCCGTGGCCCGCCTCGACGCCATGGAGGCCGACCTCACGCGCGCGGTCGCGCAGCCCCCGGCCGTCCTCCCGCCGTCCGAGCTCCCCGAGTACACCGCGCTGTGGGGCGGCCCGGACTTCCAGGCGGCCGTCGAGGACATCAAGGAGCGCATCCGGGCCGGCGAGGCCTTCCAGGTCGTCCCCTCCCAGCGCTTCGAGACCCCGTGCACCGCGAGCGCGCTGGACGTCTACCGGGTCCTCAGGGCCACCAACCCGTCGCCGTACATGTACCTGTTCCGCTTCGACGGCTTCGACGTCGTGGGCTCGTCCCCCGAGGCCCTCGTCAAGGTCGAGGACGGACATGCCATGGTCCACCCCATCGCCGGCACCCGCTGGCGCGGGGCGACCCCGCAGGAGGACCAGGCCCTCGCCGACGAGCTGCTCGCCGACCCGAAGGAGCGCGCCGAGCACCTCATGCTCGTCGACCTGGGGCGCAACGATTTGGGGCGGGTCTGCGAGCCCGGCTCGGTGGAGGTCGTCGACTTCATGTCCGTCGAGCGGTACTCCCACGTCATGCACATCGTCTCGACGGTCACCGGCAAGGTCGCCGAGGGCCGCACCGCCTTCGACGTCCTGACGGCCTGCTTCCCGGCCGGCACCCTCTCCGGGGCGCCGAAGCCCCGCGCGATGCAGATCATCGACGAACTCGAGCCGTCCCGGCGCGGGTTGTACGGCGGCTGCGTCGGCTACCTCGACTTCGCCGGCGACTCCGACACCGCCATCGCCATCCGTACGGCACTGCTCAGGGACGGCACCGCCTACGTCCAGGCCGGGGCCGGCATCGTCGCCGATTCCGACCCGGTCGCCGAGGACACCGAGTGCCGGAACAAGGCGGCGGCGGTCCTCAGAGCGGTGCACACCGCGAACCGCTTGGGCAAGTAGGGCGATTCTCACGGAGCCCCGGGTGACCGTTCGCCCGGGGTTCGGGTGATAGTGGGGTACGTGACTGCCGTACCTCACCCCCGTTCCGAAGCCGCAGGACCCGCCAGGGCCGGCCGCCTCAGTCTCGCCGTAGCACTGCTGTCCGGTGCGCTGGGCGCTGCCGTGGCGTTGCTCGCGACCCGTCAGCGATGGTCGGAGGGCACCGCGACGGTGGCCGGCGGCGCGTTTCCGCTGACCGCCAAGGGCAGCGACGTGACCGGTGTCCCGGCCGCGCTCGCCATAGTGGGCCTCGCCGCGCTCGTCGCCGTGTTCGCCGTACGCAAGGCGGGGCGGCTGCTGGTCGCCGGGGTGCTCGCGCTCTCCGGGGCGGGCATCGTGGCGGCGGCGCTGATCGGTGCGGGGGATTCTTCCGCGCTGGACGAGCAGGCGGCGCAGGCGTCCGGGGACACCTCGGCGACGGTCGCCGCGCTCTCGCACACCGCGTGGCCCTATGTCGCCGTGGTGGGGGGCGCGCTGATTCTTCTCGCCGGGTTGCTGGCTCTGCGGTACGGGCGGTTGTGGCCTGCGATGTCGGGGCGGTACGAGCGGGACGGGGCGCCTCGGGTGCGTCGTAAGCCTGTGGTCGTCGATCCCGATCGGCCTGAGGACATGTGGAAGGCGCTCGATCGTGGGGAGGATCCTACGGGGGCGTAGCGGTTGTCATTTGACCGCGGGCCGGTGGGGGCTTGTCGCGCAGTTCCCCGCGCCCCTGGAGGGCGCGTCTCGGTGACCCCCGGACACATCGTTCCCCTGCGTACGGAAGAATGGGCGCGACATCACGTACTTCAGCACCTAGGAGCAAGCAATGGCGGGCAGCAGCCACGGTCACACCCCGGCCGCCTGGACCGGTGTCACTATCGCCTTCATCGGTTTCTGCGTCGCGGGCGTCTTCATGGTGATGGCCGAGCCGGCGGGGTTCTGGGCCGGTATGGCGATCGTGGTGATCGGCGGGATCATCGGCTGGATCATGAGCGCGATGGGGATGGGCATGCCCAAGGACGCCCACAAGCCGCTCGTCACCTCGAAGGCCGAGGCGGCGGACGCCAAGAGCTGACACGCACCTCGTGAAGGGGCGGCCGGGCTGAATCGCCGGGGCCGCCCCTCACGCGTTCGACGGGAGGGCGGGGGACAATGCGGGACGTGAACGCCGACACTCAGCGAGCGCTGCGCCCAGACGGCCCCTGGGGACGTGTGGCCGTCCCGGCGGGGATCCTCGCGGCCGTCGCCGGGGCCTTCGCGTACGTGGGGACCGTGGACCCCAACCAGCCCGGCCACTACCCGGTCTGCCCGCTCTACCGGATCACCGGCCTGTACTGCCCCGGCTGCGGCGGACTGCGCAGCGCGCACGCCTTCGTCCACGGCGACTTCCTGGCCGCGCTCCAGGACAACGCCGTGGCCGTCGTGGGCTATCTGGGCTTCGCCCTGCTGTGGACCGTCTGGGTGGTCCGCGCGGCGCGCGGGCGGCCGCTGCGGCTCGGTCTCGGGCCCGTGCACCTGTGGACGGTGGGGGCGTTGCTGCTGGTCTTCACGGTTGTCCGGAACCTGCCGTTCGGTGGCTGGCTACATCCTTGATCAACGGGCGAACGTCCAGGTAGTGGGACCGGCGTCAACCGGATGCGAGGGCTACGCCCTCCTGCGGATACCATCGCAGTGACCACCTGTTTTCATCGGTCGCTGGAACTGTCAACCGTCTGGAAGGGGGCCGCTCGCGTGAGTGTGCTCGACGAGATCATCGACGGAGTCCGTGCCGACCTCGCGGAACGGCAGGCGCGCGTCAGCCTCGACGAGCTCAAGGAGCGCGCGGCGAAGGCTCCCGCCGCCAAGGACGGCGTGGCCGCCCTCCGCGGCGACGGCGTCAAGGTCATCTGCGAGGTCAAGCGCTCCAGCCCCTCCAAGGGCGCGCTGGCCGCGATCGCCGACCCGGCGGGCCTCGCCGCCGACTACGAGGCGGGCGGCGCGGCCGTCATCTCCGTCCTCACCGAACAGCGCCGCTTCGGCGGCTCGCTGGCCGACCTGGAGGCCGTCCGCGCGCGCGTGGACATCCCGGTCCTGCGCAAGGACTTCATCGTCACGTCGTACCAGCTCTGGGAGGCCCGGGCCTACGGCGCCGACCTCGCGCTGCTCATCGTCGCGGCCCTGGAGCAGCCCGCCCTGGAGTCCCTGATCGAGCGCGCCGAGTCCATCGGGCTCACCCCGCTCGTCGAGGTCCATGACGAGGACGAGGTCGAGCGCGCGGTGGACGCCGGAGCGAAGGTCATCGGCGTCAACGCGCGTAACCTCAAGACCCTCGAGGTCGACCGCGGCACCTTCGAGCGCGTCGCCCCCGAGATCCCCGCCCACCTGGTCAAGATCGCCGAGTCCGGCGTCCGCGGCCCCCACGACCTGATCGCCTACGCCAACGCCGGCGCCGACGCGGTCCTGGTCGGCGAGTCCCTGGTGACCGGCAAGGACCCGAAGACGGCGGTCGCGGACCTGGTGGCGGCGGGCGAGCACCCGGCACTTCGCCACGGGCGCGGCTGATCACCGGTTAGAGTTGGCCCGATGACTGTCACCATGACCACCGCGGACCGGCACGCGCGCCTCGCGCGCGGTTGCCGCCCGCGGGGTTGCCGCGCGCCCGCGCGCAGGGTGCACGGTCGCAGGGTGCGGTACGTCATCGGTGACGAACCCGGACAGGTGAACGGCCGTCGATGGCGACTCCTCAGGGGCGCGGGGAACTGCGCGACCAGCCACAGACGACCTGAGGCCGTCTGATCCCCTGTGCCCCCACGGCGCTTAGTGTCTCTTTCACGCACTCACCGTGAGGTTCAGCCATGCCCAGCGAGTTCTTCATCCCCGACCCGGAGGGTCAGGTCCCGAGCCCCGAAGGCTACTTCGGCGCGTTCGGCGGCAAGTTCATCCCGGAGGCCCTCGTCGCCGCCGTCGACGAGGTCGCCGTCGAGTACGACAAGGCCAAGCACGACCCCGAGTTCGCCCGCGAGCTCGACGACCTGCTGGTGAACTACACCGGCCGCCCCAGCTCCCTCACCGAGGTGCCGCGGTTCGCCGAGCACGCCGGTGGTGCCCGGATCTTCCTCAAGCGGGAGGACCTCAACCACACCGGCTCCCACAAGATCAACAACGTCCTCGGCCAGGCCCTGCTCACCAAGCGCATGGGCAAGACCCGCGTCATCGCCGAGACCGGCGCCGGCCAGCACGGCGTCGCCACCGCGACCGCCTGTGCGCTCTTCGGCCTCGAGTGCACGATCTACATGGGTGAGATCGACACCCAGCGCCAGGCCCTCAACGTGGCCCGGATGCGCATGCTCGGCGCCGAGGTCATCGCCGTGAAGTCCGGCAGCCGTACGCTGAAGGACGCCATCAACGAGGCCTTCCGCGACTGGGTTGCCAACGTCGACCACACCCACTACCTGTTTGGTACCGTCGCCGGCCCGCACCCCTTCCCGGCGATGGTCCGCGACTTCCACCGCGTGATCGGCGTCGAGGCCCGCCGCCAGCTCCTGGAGCGGGCCGGGCGCCTGCCCGACGCGGCGATCGCCTGCGTCGGCGGCGGCTCCAACGCCATCGGCCTCTTCCACGCCTTCATCCCCGACACCGGTGTACGCCTCATCGGCTGCGAGCCCGCCGGGCACGGTGTGGAGACCGGCGAGCACGCGGCCACCCTGACCGCGGGCGAGCCCGGCATCCTGCACGGCTCCCGCTCCTACGTCCTCCAGGACGAGGAGGGCCAGATCACCGAGCCGTACTCGATCTCGGCCGGTCTGGACTACCCGGGCATCGGCCCCGAGCACTCCTACCTCAAGGACTCCGGCCGCGGCGAGTACCGCGCGGTCACCGACGACGCGGCCATGCAGGCCCTGCGCCTGCTGTCCCGCACCGAGGGCATCATCCCGGCCATCGAGAGCGCGCACGCGCTGGCCGGGGCCCTGGAGGTCGGCCGGGAGCTCGGCAAGGACGGGCTGATCGTGGTCAACCTGTCAGGCCGCGGCGACAAGGACATGGACACCGCCGCGCGCTACTTCGGCCTCTACGACACCGACGCGGCCGTCGCCGCGGACGAGGCCGGCACCGGCGCGGAGATCGAGGGGGACGCCAAGTGAGCGGGAACATTCAGCTGCTGACCGACACCCTCGCCGGTGCCAAGGCCGAGGGCCGGTCCGCGCTCATCGCCTACCTCCCGGCCGGGTTCCCGACCGTGGACGGCGGCATCGAGGCGATCAAGGCCGTCTTCGACGGCGGCGCGGACATCGTCGAGGTCGGTCTGCCGCACAGCGACCCCGTCCTGGACGGTCCCGTCATCCAGACCGCCGACGACATCGCCCTGCGCGGCGGCGTCAAGATCGCGGACGTCATGCGCACGGTCAAGGAGGCCCACGAGGCCACCGGGAAGCCGGTGCTCGTGATGACGTACTGGAACCCCATCGACCGCTACGGCGTCGAGCGCTTCACCGCCGAGCTCGCCCAGGCCGGCGGCGCGGGCTGCATCCTGCCCGACCTGCCGGTGCAGGAGTCGGCGCTGTGGCGGGAGCACGCCGAGAAGCACGGGCTCGCCACGGTCTTCGTGGTCGCGCCCAGCAGCAGGGACGCGCGTCTCGCCGAGATCACCGCGGCGGGCAGCGGCTTCGTCTACGCCGCCTCGCTGATGGGTGTCACGGGCACGCGCGAGTCGGTCGGGGCGCAGGCCCAGGACCTGGTCGAGCGCACCCGGGCGGCCGGTGCCGGTTCGGGCCTGCCGGTCTGCGTCGGGCTCGGCGTCTCCAACGCGCGGCAGGCCGCCGAGGTGGCCGGCTTCGCCGACGGTGTGATCGTCGGCTCGGCCTTCGTGAAGCGGATGCTGGACGCGCCGGACGACAAGGCCGGTGTCGAGGGCGTCCGGGAACTCGCCGCCGAGCTGGCCAAGGGCGTGCGCCGACAGGCGTAGGCCGGCGGTACGCCCGTCATGGCGTGACGGGACATCCGCTCACTCGAACGGGTGGACCTGGGGCCGGGGAGGCGCGGTGCGCCTCCCCGGTTCGTTCTGCGGGTGTGAGTGAGAAGAACCGTGAGGGAAAGCGCACCGCCCGGGAGCGGCTGGCGGAGGAGCGCGCGAAGCAGAAGTCCGCGGAGAAGCGGCGCCGGGTGCTGATCGTGGGCGCGAGCGTGGTGTGCGTCCTGGGGCTGGCCGCGGTGATCGGCGTGGTCGCGGCGAACTCCGGAAAGGACAGCAAGGAGTCCTCGGGCCCGGTGGTGGTGCCCTCGGGGGCCAAGGGCCAGGACAGCCTCGCCATCCCGGTCGGCGAGGAGGGCGCCAAGTCGACGCTCGTCGTCTGGGAGGACTTCCGCTGCCCCGCCTGCAAGGCCTTCGAGGCGGCGTACCGCCCGACCATCCACGAGCTCACCGGGTCCGGCAAGCTCAAGGTCGAGTACCACCTGGCGACCATCATCGACGGCAACATGGGCGGCACCGGCTCCCGCAACGCGGCCAATGCCGCGGCCTGCGCCCAGGACGCCGGGAAGTTCCCGGCGTACCACGACGTGCTGTACGAGAACCAGCCCGAGGAGAGCAGCGACGAGTACGCCGAGAACGCGAAACTGCTCGAGCTGGCGAAGAAGGTCGACGGGCTCGACACCCCCGCGTTCCGCGGTTGCGTCGACAAGGGCACCCACAACAGCTGGGTGGACAAGTCCGCGGCCGCCTTCCGGAACGGCGGCTTCTCCGGCACCCCGACCGTCCTGCTCGACGGCAAGAACATCTACCAGGACCAGACGATGACCCCGGCGAAGCTGAAGCAGCAGGTGCTGGAAGCCGCCAAGGGGTGAGGAATTCAGGTCCCCCTGTTATGGACCCGTTGCCGGGCCGCCTGCCGTGGGCCCGGCCGGGCAGGGTAGCGTCGACCCTGCCATGGAACTTGCCTACATTCCCAGCCCGTCGCGCGGGGTGATCCACCTCGGTCCCATCCCGCTGCGTGGCTACGCGTTCTGCATCATCATCGGCGTCTTCGTAGCCGTCTGGCTCGGCAACAAACGCTGGGTCGCTCGTGGCGGGCGGGTCGGCACGGTGGCCGACATCGCTGTCTGGGCCGTGCCGTTCGGACTCCTCGGCGGCCGCCTCTACCACGTGATCACGGACTACGAGCTGTACTTCAGCGAGGGCCGTGACTGGGTGGACGCCTTCAAGGTCTGGGAGGGCGGCCTCGGCATCTGGGGCGCGATCGCGCTCGGCGCGCTCGGCGCGTGGATCGGCTGCCGGCGCCGGGGCATCCCGCTGCCCGCGTACGCCGACGCCGTCGCCCCCGGCATCGCCCTCGCGCAGGCCATCGGCCGCTGGGGCAACTGGTTCAACCAGGAGCTGTACGGCAAGCCCACCGACCTGCCGTGGGCCCTGCACATCACGTCCTCGACGGACGGCCGGGTGCCGGGCTACTACCACCCGACGTTCCTGTACGAGTCGCTGTGGTGCATCGGCGTCGCCCTGCTCGTCATCTGGGCGGACCGCCGCTTCAAGCTGGGCCACGGACGGGCGTTCGCGCTGTACGTCGCCGCGTACTGCGCGGGGCGCGGCTGGATCGAGTACATGCGCATCGACGACGCCCACCACATCCTCGGGGTCCGGCTCAACGTCTGGACCGCGATCATCGTCTTCCTGCTCGCCGTCACCTACATCGTGGTCTCGGCGAAGAAGCGGCCCGGGCGTGAGGAGATCGTCGAGCCGGGTGCCTCGGACGGAACGGACGGCGAGGGTGACAAGGCCGACGGTGACAAGACGGCCGAGGGTGCGGAGAAGGCCGAGGCCGACTCCGACGAGGACGACGCCGAGAAGGTGACCGACGAGGCCGAGTCGGCGAAGAAGACCTGACGGTCGGCCGTACGTCGACGAAGGGCGCCCCGAATGTGGTGGGGCGCCC